>DAIQNS010000087.1:903-6690 GCA_036788315.1 Alteraurantiacibacter sp.
CCGCCAAAGCCGCCGCCACCGCCGCCCCAATTATCGCCGCCGCTCATCGCGCCGCGCGCCACCGCTGAGCCCACTTCCCACAAGATGATATCACCCACCGTGCCTGCAGCCCCGCGATACCGGCGCTTGCGCCCGCCCCCCGAGAGCATGGGCAGCACGAAGAAGAAGAACATGAAGCCGAGCCAGATAAGCGCGCCGATGGGGAAGCCGGCATCGCTTTCGCGTTGCTGTTCGGCTTGCTGCGCGATCAGCGCCGCTTCTTCTGGTGGCAATTCCAATTGCGTGATGATCTGCGCAGCAGCCCAGGCAATCCCTGCGGAATAATCGCCTTCGCGGAAGTATGGCTTCATCCCTTCGACATATTCGAAGGCGAGGCCATCAGGGATCGTCGCTTCGAGGCCATAACCGACTTCGATGCGCGTGCGCCGCTCATTGGGGGCGACAATCAGGATTATGCCGTCATTGTTTTCGGCATCGCCAAGTCCCCATGCGCGGCCCAGCTGATAGCCATAGTCGGCGATATCGTAGCCATCGAGCGAAGGGATCGTGGCGATCACGAACTGGCGCTGATTGCGCGCCTCGAATTCCTCGAGCGCGGCGGTCAACTGCGCTTCGGTCGCCGGATCGATGATGTCGGCCTCGTCCACGACCGCGCGCGTGCCGCGATCGGGGAAAGTGGGCTGGGCATAGACCTCGCCCCCCCCGCAGAGCGCTGCAACTGCGCTCAGCATGACAATCAGATTACGCCAGATGGCGCGAGGCGGGATGCGCGCGATCACTCGCCGCGCATGTCGAACTGTTCGGCCACTTCAGCGCCTTCGGAGACGGAGGCATAGGGCACCATCGGCTCTGCGCCATAGATGATGTTCGCGCCGATCGTATCGGGGAAGGTGCGGATTGTGGTGTTATACTGGCGCACCGCCTCGTTATAATCGCGGATATTGACGCGAATGCGGTTTTCGATCCCCTCGACCTGCACCATCAGGCGACCGAAATTCTCCTGGCTGCGCAGTTCGGGATATTGTTCCTGCACCACCATCAGCCGCGAAAGGGCACCACCAAAAGTGTTCTGCGCTTCCTGATATTGGGCCATCGCCTCGGGATTGTTCAGATCATCGCCATCGAGCCGAATTTCCGGCCGGGTCGCGTTGGCGCGCGCCTGAATGACGCCTTCGAGCGTTTCGCGTTCTTCCTCTGCGCTGGCCATGGCGATTTCCTGCAAATTGCCCATGAGGTTGGCGCGCTCCTGAAAAGCGGCCTCGACATCGGCCCATTTGGCGCGCGCATTCTCTTCTGCGGCGGGCACCGAATTGATCCCGCAAGCCGAGAGCGAAAGCGCGGCGGCGGCGATCAGAACAGGACGAATAAGGCGAGTGGACATTGTGTGGTCTCCAGGCTCCCCGGCGAGTTTCGGGGTGTATTGCCGATATAGAACGCCAGCTGCTTGGTGACAAGGCAAGCGCATGCTCTTGCCGCGCGAAAAAGCCGGTGGCAATGCTGGCTTCGACGGGTTTTGAAGGGGATTTTTCATGTTGCAGGATTTCAAGAGTTTCATCGCCAAGGGCAATGTCATCGATCTGGCTGTTGCGGTCATCATCGGCGGCGCCTTTGCCACCATTGTTGCCTCGCTCACCGACGAGGTCATCATGCCCATTGTCGGGGCAATCTTCGGCGGGGCGGATTTCTCCGCCTACTTCGTGCTGCTCAGCGTGCCTGAGGGCTATGAGGGCGCGCTTGACGATTATGCCGCGCTCAAGGAAGCAGGCGCGGCAATGATCGGTTACGGCGCTTTCGTGACCGCAATCATCAATTTCGTCATTCTGGCTTTCATTATCTTCCTGCTTGTGCGTTACGCCAAGAAGGTGACTCAGAAGGAAGCCGCACCCGAAGCACCCGCCGGTCCGACCGAAATCGAGCTGCTGACCGAGATCCGGGACGCCCTCAAGAAGTGAGGCAAGAAGGGGCGAAGGGCAGTAAAAGTCCTTCGCTCACTTCACATTAAGCTCAGCATCGCTATATCGGTCATGCCGGTTCGTCCGGCTATGGCGATAAATTGTGCCGTGTAATAGACGCAGCGGACCCGGGGGCAGTACCCGGCGGCTCCACCAAATCCCGCGTTCCGGCCCAGGGCCGGCGCGGTTTCTGACGGGGCCGAACCAGGATCGACGTGTGTTGAAAGACGGTGTTTTTGCCCGGGCTGAGTATACCCGTAAAACTGTTCAAAACATACAAGTGCCAACGATAACGAAGCACTCGCCATTGCTGCGTAATGTGACGTCCTAACGGACTGAATTTACAAAGCTAAAGCGCGGTTGGACCGACCGGGCAACAGAACGGATTCCGGGGCTCCGGGGGTAGCTAGCAACAGAAACCCCCACCTCTCATTTTGCCGGTATCAATCCGTTGGCGCCAAAGCGTCCCGCTCGGCCTGTTCGTACTTCAGGCAGTCGAGGATCTTTGCGCCTGCCATGAACACAGCGCCGGTGCACGCGAGGAACAGCAGATAGCCGCCCCATCCGGGATATTGGTCAAGATAGGCAATGCCGCGGCTCGTTGCGCCAAGCGCGAGGGCATAGATGATCAGAAAAGCTTCCCAGCGGGTCTTGATAACAAACAACCGGCCAATTTTCTGAAACATACCAATCCCTTCTTAACGAAGTGAGGAGCAAGCACCGTGCCAAGCACGGCGGCCCGCGCACTGTGGTGGTTAACGCAGCGGCGGATGTAAAGCAATCCGACGGATCGCGTGCGCTCAGGCCAATTCGGTCAGATCGAGCGCTTCGAGCAGCGCCATTCGTGCCGCGCGCAGCTTATCGCCAATCGCCGCGCTTTCCAGATCGGCAGGCGCAATTTGCTCTGGCCAATGGGCAGCGATCACGCTTTCGATGCGCTCGGCCTTTGCCTCGTTGAGCAGGAAACGCGGATCGACAGTTGCAGGATCGGCCACCACGCGCAGGCGCAAGCACGCAGGTCCGCCGCCATTGGCCATGCTTTCGCGCACATCGACCACTGACACACTTCGGATCGGCCCATTGCCTGCCACCATCGCATCAAGCCAGCGTTTGACAGGCGCGCTGTCATGACATTCGGACGGCACCACGAGCGTCATGACGCCATCGGAAAGGGTGATGAGCTGCGCGTTGAACAGATAGCTGCCGATGGCCTCTGCAAGGCTTATCTGGCTTGCGGGAACCTCGACGATTTCGACCCAGGGCGCAGCAGCCCGGATCGCTGCGTAAGCGGCCTCGCGGTGCGCGAAGGCATGTTCGTGCGTGAAGAGCACGCGCTCGTTGGCGACCGCGACCACGTCATTGTGAAACGCGCCTGCGGCGATTGCTTGCGGCGACTGTTCGATGAAGAGGGCAAGCGCGGGATCGAGGCCGTGGCGGCGTGCGATGGCGCGGCTGGCCTGCTCATGCTGGCGCGCGGGGAAGGGGCCGCCGCTCGTGCCGAACACGAAGACTTCGACGCCGGGCGCGCCGTGCCCCTCGCAAAACCGCATGTGGTTGGCCGCGCCCTCATCGCCAAAACACGGCGGCACAGGGCCATGCACTGCAAAATGCGACTCATCGGCAAAGGCGAGCCGCAATTGCGCGAGCGTATCGGGCCATTCGATCGAGCGGTGCGGCATCGACACCAGATTGGCGACCGACAGATGGCACCGGCCATCGCGCGTGTCGGGCGCGGGCGAAACCGTGGCGGCATTGGCGGTCCACATCGAGGATGCGGAGTAGGCCGCAGCGCGCAAGGCCGGGTCCACCGAGGCGTTCAGCGCAAGTTCCTGCGGCCAGTCGGCATGCGGCCGTGGCAAAGGCACAAAAAGGCCCTGCGCCAGCCCCAGCGCCATGTTGCCGCGCATCTTGGCAAGTCCCTGCAAGGCAGCGGCGCGCGGATAGGCGGTCTTGCCCTGGTTGCGTGTGGCGGCAAGATTGCCGAGGCTGAGGCCAGCATAATTGTGGCTCGGCCCCACGATGCCGTCAAAATTGATTTCTTGCAGTGGTTGGTCCGAAGTCACTCGTCTACGCCCCGTTGATCTCGCAGGCCAGTGGCCCATTCATCCGCCAGAATTGCAAACAGCACAGTGTCGCGAACGCGCCCGGTCCATGTCATCCGCTCGGCCCGCATTATGCCCTCCTCAATTGCGCCCAGTTTGCGCATGGCGGCGCAGGAGCGGGCATTGATGGCATCGACCTTGAACACCACGCGGCGAAGACCACACGAAAAGGCTTGAGCCAGCATCAGATGCTTGATCCGCCGGTTAAGCCCGGTGCCGCGCAAGCCGGGGACAATGAAAGTGTTGCCAATCTCTATCGACCAGTCCGGCGCGCCATGCGCCAGCCACCCGGTCATCCCCACCAGTACATCGCCTGCAAAAACCGCATAGATCGACCGCTCCGGCGGAGCGGTCAGCAGCCTTGCAAATTGCGCGTCAAAATGGTCGGCGGCAAAGCTGGTAGCGTAAATGGCCCAAATGTCCTGATCGGTATTGCACGCCGCTTTCAGTTCCTCGCCATGCGCAGGCACAAGCGGCACGAGCCGCAAATCCCCGTCCGCAAGGGGCACATACAAGGCCTTGCTCATCGCGCAACGCTCCAGACTGTATCGCCCTTGCCGACCTGCAACAGGTCCGCTGCCAGCGCGTCGATCGCGAGCCCGTCCTCGCCGATCTCGCGCGCACCATAGCAGCAGCGAAACCCGCCCAGCGTTCCCGTTGCCAGCAGCGCCTTTTCCCCGCGCGCGAGCGCTGTATCAATGACAGGCCTTCCAATGGCATCGCGGATGCTGGCGACCTTGTCGGTTTGCGCAATCATCGTCGGCCCGCCATCGAAGATATCGACATAGCCCTGATACGAATAACCTTCGTTCTCCAGCATGCGCATCGCCGCGCGGCCCGAGGGATGCGGCAGGCCGATGACTTTGCGCGCCTCTTCGCCCAGCATGGCGATGTAGACCGGATGTTTGGGCATCAGATCGGCGATGAACTGGTTGCCCCTCGTGCCGTTGAACTCGTCCTGTGCGAGGCAATGAAGAGATAGCGGCTGCGCGCCAGCAACAGGCCAAGCCCGCCCGCGCGTTCGCCGGGATGGAGAAACAACCCGCCCACCTCGCTTGATCCGCCAAGATCATTCACCAGGCTCAGCAGTTCGGCTGTGACGGTGCGCTGGAGTTCCTGCGAATGCTGGGTCAGCGTGGTGATGCGATACGAATAGAACGGCCATGCCTGCCCGACGCTGCTGAACAATTGCGAGGTTCCGCGCACTTCGCCGGTCTTGGTGTTTTCGAGCACCAGCACGAACAGATCATCGCCCAGTTCCTCGCCTTTGCGCGCATAGGCGGCGTCGGAACGGAGCAGCTTGCTTTGCAGCGATGCGCGGTCGGGCGGCAGATTGGTAAAACCGCCGCCGGTCAGCTTGGCCATCTCGTACAAGGCCTGAAGGTCATGCTCGCGCGCTGCCCGGATAACGAAGCTCACAAGCCTGCTCCTGTCGCAAGGCGGCGCAGCACCAGCGCCGAAAGCTGCGCGCGTTCGGTGAGCGAGGGGGCGATCATGAATTCGCCGGGCGAATGAATTGCGCCGCCGCGCACGCCCATCGTGTCGACAACCGGCACGTGGCAGGCGGCGATATTGTTGCCATCGCAAACGCCGCCGCTTGGCATCCAGCCAATCTCCTGCCCCAGCAATGCGCCAGTATCGCGCACCAGATCGAACAGCTTTTGCGCGCGCGCATCGACGGGTTTGGGCGGTCGGGTAACGCCGCCGTGGCAGGCGATGAAGACTTCGTGCTG
>DAIQNS010000087.1:6709-8651 GCA_036788315.1 Alteraurantiacibacter sp.
CTCCTGGGGCGAATGTTGAAGCGCAGCACAGCATGATCGGGCACCACATTATTGGCCGAGCCGCCGTCGATGCGCGCGGGGTTGATCGGCAGATCATCGTGCTGCATGGCCTTGAGGCGCATCGTGCAATCCGCTGCGGCAACAAGCGCGTTGCGCCCCTCGTGCGGATTTCGCCCGGCATGGGCAGAGCGGCCGGTGAAGGTTAGTGCATAATTGCCGCTCCCGCCGCGCGCATGGGCGAGCGTGCCATCGGGCAGGGCGCTTGGCTCGTAAGTCAGGGCAGCGTGTTTGCCCTGCGCTAATTGCGCGATCATTCTGGCGGAAGAGAGTGAGCCAGTCTCCTCGTCCGAGTTGATCATCACATCATAGCCGACCACGCTTGCCTCAGGCGCGCGCTCGAAGGCGATCAGCGCTTCGGCTATGATCGCGATGCCGCCTTTCATGTCTGCCGTTCCGGGTCCGTTGAGCGTTTCATCATCGAGCCATTGCAGCTTCTGAAACGGGTGATCCTCGGCGAACACGGTATCCATGTGACCTGTAAGAAGGAAGCGGCGCTCGGCCTCGGGGCGCACGCTTAGCACGAGATGGCGGCCATGCGCCTGCTCGACCTCGCGCCCCTCGGGATCGACGCTGGTGACAGGGTCTGCCTCGTGCAGCGCGACATCGCCGGGAAGCGCGGAGAACACCTCGGCCAGCATCTCGCCCATGCGCGCAAGACCTGCAAGATTGCCCGTCCCGGTATTGATCGCCGCCCATTCCTGCGTCCTTGTCAGCATGCGCTGCTGATCGATGGACCCGAGAAGCTCGCGGTCGGCGGGGGTGAGTTGTTTCATGCGCAACGGCATTACGCTTTAGCCGCGCTGTGTCAAACCGTGCGATTTTGCGGCTCGGGCGAGAGCGCACGGGCCAGCGCGGTGAACTCCGCCACCGCGAGCGTCTCCGCGCGGCGCGTGGTATCGATGCCCAACTCCTCCAGCGCGGCCAGCGCGCCGGGCACGCCCTTGAGGCTCTGGCGCAGCATCTTGCGGCGCTGCCCGAAAGATGCCTCCGTGAGCTTTTCAAGGACGCGCGCGGAAACGCCCTCGGGCGCCGTGCCCGGGGTCAGATGCACCATCGCGCTCATCACCTTGGGGGCGGGAGTGAAAGCGCTGCGGTGCACTTTCATGGCGAGCTTGGCCTGCGCGCGCCATTGCGCCAGCACCGAGAGGCGGCCGTATTCGCCGCTGCCTGGCTGCGCCGTTATGCGGCGGGCAACCTCGGCCTGGAACATGAGCGTGAGCGAGGTCCATGGCGGCGGCCAGCTTTCCCCGCCCAGCCAGCGGGTGAACAGTAAAGTGCCGATATTGTAGGGCAGATTTGCCAGCACCGCGAAAGGCTCTCCCATCAGCGCTGCATGATCGAGCGCGAGGGCATCATCCTCGACAATGCGCAATTGGCTGGGGAAAGCGGCGTCGAGTTCGGCGAGGGCGGGGATGCAGCGGCTGTCCCTCTCGATCGCCGTGACGCGCGCGCCTGCACGCAGCAAGGCGCGGGTGAGGCCGCCCGGACCCGGGCCGATTTCGAGCACCGCCTGACCTTGCAGATTGCCGGGGATTGCAGCGATGCGCGCGAGCAATTGCTCATCGAGGAGGAAATTCTGCCCGAGCGCTTTGGACGCGGCCAGACCATGCGCCGCAATCACCTCACGCAGCGGCGGCAGATCAGGCACTGGCCCGCCGAATTGCCACTTCGCCCGCCATGCAAATCGCCGAAATCATTGCGCCGGGATTGGCAAGCCCGCGGCCCGCAATGTCAAAAGCGGTGCCGTGATCGGGCGAGGTGCGCACGATCGGGAGGCCCAGCGTCATGTTCACCCCGCTGTCGAAATCGAGCGCTTTCATCGGGGCGAGCGCCTGATCGTGATACATGGCGATGGCGACATCGTAACTGGCGCGCTTGTGCG
>DAIQNS010000088.1:0-4071 GCA_036788315.1 Alteraurantiacibacter sp.
GCTGTTTGCCGCGGATAGCGCGGCAGTGATTGCTGCGCTCGAGGCGGGGGTCAATCCTGATCGCGCGCTGGCCTTCGGGGAGCGGCCCTTGATGCGTGCCGTCGAAATGCAGGACCGCGCGATGGTCGCGGCTTTTCTGCAAGCGCGCGCCAATCCTGACCTTGCCGATGAGAACGGCCTGACCGCGCTGGCGCTCGCTTGTGAACGCGGGGGCGAGGACATAGTCATGGCCTTGCTGGAAGCTGGTGCAGACGTCAATCTGGGGGCGCCGGACGGAACCACGCCGCTTGCCCTGTGCGCGCGCTTCTCGAGCGCAGCGACGGTTGCGCTTATGCTCGACAAAGGCGCGGATGTCGAAATGCTCGATGATCCCGGCCAGACGGCGCTGATGTGGGCAGCGAGCAGCGGCAATGTCGCAGCGATGCAGCTGCTGATGCAAGCAGGGGCACAGGTCAATCAGGTGACGCATGCAGGCTTCACGCCGTTGTTCTTCGCGATTGTCAGTGGCGAAGCTGAGGCAACGCTTTTGCTGCTCGATGCGGGAGCTGACATGGCGCATCGCGGGCCTGAGAATGCCAGTGCGCTGCAACTTGCACTTTATCAGGAGAACATTGCCGCAGCGCAGATGTTGCTTGACCGGGCGCGTTTCGATCTGGCCGAGATTGATCGCAATGGCGAACTGCCACTGCATGTCGCGGCCAAGCTTGGCGCGGTGGATCTGATCGAGCGACTGGTCGGGCTCGGGGCCGATCTGGATGGAACCACCGGCCCGGCGCGCGTGACCTGGGTAACCGAAGCGAATTTCGGCGTGCCACCGCCGCCTGTCCCACCGACGCCGCCTTTGCTGATTGCTGCCCGCGCGGGCCAGGTCGAGGCGATGCGCAAGCTTGTCGAAATGGGCGCCGATACTGCTTTTGTCGCCGAGGACGGCACCAATGTCATGCTCGCGGCGGCCGAGGGGGAAAGCGGCGCGGCCATGGCCTATGCGCTGGCGCTCGCGCCCGATGCGAATTTCATCGACAAAAGCGGGCAGGGCGCTCTCCACCGGATCGTGTGGCGTGACTTTCCCGGGCTTGAGACCATGCTCGCAGCACTGGCGGCAGGTGGGGCCAATCCGCAAATGGCCAATGCGCGCGGAGTCACGCCCGAGCAGATGGTCGAACAAGGCCTTTCGAGCGTGCGCACCGTTTATCGCCGGGTTTTCGCACAGGCGAGTTGAACAGACTGCGGGCGGCTTGCCACGTTCTGTTTTCCGCAATAACATCGACAGGTCCATTGCGTTTTTGAGAACGAAAGGCCTGCCTCGTGCCTGCATTTTCGCGTTTCCTGCGCTATTTTGTCGCGGTCGGTAAAGCCGGCTCGATCCGCCGCGCTGCCGATGAGCTTAATGTCTCGCCCTCCGCGATTGACCGGCAAATTCTCAATGTCGAGGCAGAGCTGGGCTTGCCGCTGTTCGAGCGGCTTCCGGGGGGCTTGCGCATGACTGCGGCGGGCGAAATGTTGATGGCAAGCGGGCAGAAATGGCAGCAGGAATTGGCCAGCCTGCGCGGAAGCCTCGAAGATCTGCAAGGGCTCAAGCGCGGCCATGTCGAGATTGCGGTGATCGACGCGCTGGCCAAAGGCGCGCTGCCGCGCATGCTGGCGAGCCTGCTTGATCGCTATGAGGGCATTTCCGCCAATATCCGCGTGCTCGAGAACGATGCCGCGCGCCGGGCCGTCATCGCGGGCGAAGTTGACTTTGCCATCCTGTTCGAGCCGCACAGTTTTCGCAATCTGGTGGTCCGCGCCTTTGCCGAGGTGCAACTGGGCCTGCTCACGCCGCCGGGTCATCCGCTGGCGGGCAAAGCTACAGCGCGGTTTTCGCAGTGTGTGGGCGAAGCGCTGATCGTTCCCGCAGAGCCGCTCGCGGTGGCGCAGCAGGTCGCTGTTCTCGAGGGCAGCATGGGCGCGAAGTGGCACCACAAGGTGACCTCGGACAATATCCAGATGATCGTCTCGCTGGTGATGCAGCGCGCAGGGATCGGGGTCTTGAGTACGCTTGATGCGGTTCCTGAACTCGAAGCGGGACTGGTGGAATTTGTGCCGCTGGCCGATCCGATCCTGTTGCCGATGACGCTCGCCTTGTGCACCAGCAGTGCGCGGCGTCCATCGCACGCCGCGGGCGTTCTGCTGGCCGAGATCGAGCGCGATTTTGACCATCTGGTGAGCTGGCCAAGGCGCGTCTGAGCCCTTGCGGCTATGCGAGCAAGAATTCTGCAAGTAAGTATGGTTTTACTTCTTGCAATTTCCCGGCGCTCGCGCACACTCGGTTTCGGTCGTTTGGTCCTGTCAGGAGATTCCCGTCTCGATGTCGCTGCTTCGCTCTGCCCACAGGTTTTGGCTCATCCTGATTGCGACGATGCTGGCGATTGCCACTGTCGCGATTGCCCCGTCGCCCGCGTCCGCTCAGCCGACTGAGGAAAAGCGCAAAATCATCATCGATGATGATGGCTTCGGGCTGATGCATCTGATGCTGCTCAATGCATCGGACGAGATCGACATTCTGGGCATCACCACGGTCAGCGGCAATGCCTGGGCCAACCGGCTCACCGCGATGACCTTGCGCGGCCTTGAAATTGCCGACCAGACGCATGTGCCGGTATATGAAGGGGCAACCTATCCCTTGCTCAATTCCGAAGTGCTGACCGAGCGCTGGGAAGCGCTTTATGGCAAGCTCACCTGGAAGGGCGCGTGGATGAAGGAATGGGTGGAACCGACCATCCAGCTCGCGCCGCCCTATTTCGGCCCCGAGGATCCGGTCGAACTTCCCAATGGCAATCCCACGATCACCAAACAGGATGAGATCGCAGCAATTTTCATGATCCGCATGGTGCGCAAATATCCCGGCGAAGTGACGATCTTTGCCGCCGGGCCGATGACCAATCTGGCGCTCGCGCAGCGGCTCGATCCGCAATTCGCCTCGCTCGCTAAAGAGCTGGTGTACATGGGCGGCAGCCTCAGCCCGCGCCAGACACTCGACAACGAACCCGCCGCCGAATTTGCCCGCGAGTTCGTCAATACGCCGCGGCGCGAATTCAATATCCGCTTCGATCCTGAAGCCGCCAGCATCGTGTCGCGCAGTCCTTGGCGCAAGATCACCATCCTGCCGATCGATCCGACGACATCGACCCAATTGTCGCCCGATCTGCTTGAACGGTTGGCGCAGGTTTCAAGCCCGCCGCTCGCGGAAATGCTGCGCGCGATGGAGCCGAATTTCCCGCTGTGGGACGAATCCGCCGCAGGCATCTGGCTGCGCCCGGAACTTATCAGGGAGCAGCAAGTGCTGATGGTCGATTACAACACCGAATTCGGCCCGAGCTATGGCGATATGATCACATGGTTCGAAGCCTATGCTCCGGGCCTCGGGGAACAGCCTGCAACCATTGTCGAAGAAGTCGATCCACCGGCGCTCGAAGCGCTCATGGTCGAATTGTTCGCCAAGAGTGGAGCACGCTGATGCGCCGCGCTGGGCAAGCCCTTCTCACCGCCGGGCTTCTTGCTTGTGCATTCTCCACGCCGCTACCGGCTCTGGCCCGCGAGGCCGATAATCTGGCGCACGAAGCGGCGGCGGCGGCGGTTTTCGATAGTTTGAAAGGCAATGCCGCGCGCCTGCGGCTGTTCATTCAGGCAATGCCCAAGGGCGCCGATCTGCACAATCATATATCCGGCTCGCCCTATGCCGAGCATTATCTGCTGTGGGCCGCAGATAATGGCCTATGCGTCGATGCCGAAGCGGGCGCCATCGTGCCGCCCCCGTGCGCCGAGGGCGGCGAGGCGCTTGGCCTCGAAACGCGCAATCCGGCGCTCTACAGTTCGATGATCGATTCCATGTCGACGCGCGGTTGGCAGCGCGGGGTGGGGCGCAACGAAATATCGGGCCATGGGCAGTTTTTCAACTCGTTCGACCGTTTCTGGCCCGCCGCCGCAGCCGAGCCCGCCAAGGTTCTGTCGATGTCGATGCGCTATGCTGCGAAGGACAATCTGCATTACCTTGAACTGAGTTCCAACTCTATCACCGGTAAGGTTCCCACT
>DAIQNS010000088.1:4081-8039 GCA_036788315.1 Alteraurantiacibacter sp.
TGATGCACAATCCGGAGCCGATTTCGAGAGCGATTGCGGAAGGGCCGCGCGGCATGATGGAGGAAGCCGATTTTGCCGCCGAACTGACAGCATTGCGCGCTGAACTCCCTGAAATAATGCGCGAATCCAGCGAATATGTCGATTGGCTAGAAGCGGCCGCGCGCAGCGATCTTGGTTGCGATACGCCCGCTGCCGAGCCTGCTTGCAATATCCCTGTGCGCTTCATCGTGCAGACCATGCGCGAATACGAGCCGCGTCAGGTATTTCGCCATATCGCACTGGGCTTTGCCATGGCCGAGCATGATCATCGCTATCTCGCGGTGAACATCGTGCAGCCCGAGGACGGGCCGGTGGCCTTGCGCGATTATGATCTGCACATGCGCATGTTCCGCTATCTGCGCGATCATTTCGAAGGCAGCCTGATGACCTTGCATGCTGGCGAGCTTGCCATCGGGCTGGTGCCGCCGACCGACATGATGGATCATGTGACCAAGGCGGTGAACATCGCCGGGGCGCGCCGCATTGGCCATGGCACAGCGATTGCCTACGAGACCGACGCCATCGCCACACTTGCGACAATGGCGCGCGAAGGCATTGCAGTGGAAGTCAATCTTTCGAGCGCCGATGTCATCCTCGGGGTGACCGGTGATCGTCATCCCATGGCGCTGTTCCGCGCTGCCGGGGTGCCGATTGTGCTGTCGACCGATGACGAGGGTGTCCTGCGTATCGACATGACCCACGAATACCGTCGCGCCGTTCTCGAACACGGGTTCGATTACGCCGATCTGAAGGAAGTCTCGCGCGCCTCGCTCGAATATTCCTTCCTGCCGGGTGACAGCCTTTGGTCGGAGCGCGATCTTGGCACGCCGGTCGAAGCATGCCGCGTAGATTTTCATGCTGCGGAGCTGGTGGCTGCGCAGGCTTGCGCCGAGCTTCTGGCACGCAGCCAGAAGGCAAGCGAGCAATGGCGCCTCGAAAAATCCTTCCGCAGCTTCGAAGCGGCGGTCCCGACATGGGCGTTCTGAGCCGGGGAAGTGCAAGTTGAGCCTCGCGCTGGCGGAGTTTGCCGCACGCCTGCCCAAGGCTGAACTGCATGTGCATATCGAGGGCACACTTGAACCCGAACTGATGTTTGCCCTGGCGCAGCGCAACGGGATCAAGCTCGCCTTTTCCAGCGTCGAACAATTGCGCGAAGCCTATTCCTTCTCGCGCCTCCAGGACTTTCTCGACCTCTATTATGCCGGTGCCGAAGTCTTGCGCACCGAGCAGGATTTCCACGATCTGGCCACCGCCTATTTCGACACGGCTGCTGCCGATAATGTGCGCCATGCCGAGATTTTCTTCGATCCGCAGACGCATACCGACAGGGGCGTGCCCATCGCCGCAGTTTTCGAGGGCCTGCTCTCGGCGATGGCGGCAGCGCGTGAGAAGCACGGCATGACATCGGGTCTGATCATGTGCTTCCTGCGCCATCTGCCCGAGGATGCGGCGCTGACGACACTGGCCATGGCCGCGCCCTGGCATGACCGCCTGCTCGGCGTGGGCCTCGATTCCTCCGAGGTCGGTCACCCGCCGCAGAAGTTTGCCGAGGTCTTCCGCCGCGCGGGCGAACTGGGCCTCAAACGCGTAGCGCATGCCGGTGAGGAAGGGCCGCCTGCTTATGTCCACGAAGCGCTCGATGTGCTCGGGGTTGATCGGATCGACCATGGCAACCGTGCGCTTGAAGATCCCGCGCTGGTCGCGCGCCTTGTGGCTGAGGAAATGACGCTGACCGTCTGCCCGCTGTCCAATCTGAAACTGTGCGTGGTCGAGGATATGGCGCGCCACCCGATGCGCGCGATGCTCGATGCTGGCATCAAAGCGACGGTGAATTCGGACGATCCGGCGTATTTCGGCGGCTACATCAATGACAATTTTGCAGCGCTGGCAGCGACGGGCAGATTTGACCGCGAGGATATGCTCACTCTCGCTGCCAACAGCTTTCACGGCGCTTTCCTGCCGCGTGATGCCGTCGCGAAGCATCTGGCGAAGCTTGTCTCGACTGCGGCTTCATTGTGAAACGGGGTTGTGCGCATCCGGAAAATGAAGCTAGAACCGTCGCCGGGGGTAGGAGAGAGAAGTGAGCGAGAAGTCCAAGAGCCGGGCGACCGGCAAGCTGCGCGATGCAAACCGCACGCGCGCCAAGATCTTGCATGCTGCAACGCGCGAGTTCGGCATGCAGGGCTTTTCCGGAGCGCGGATCGAGCGCATCGCCAAATCCGCCAAGTGCAACATCCGCCTGCTGTACCACTATTTCGGCAACAAGAAGGCGCTCTATCTGGCGGTGCTCGAAGCGGCCTATGCTGACTTGCGCAGCAAGGAGGGCGAGCTCGATTACGATTATAGCGATCCGCTCGGCAGCCTCGAAATGCTGCTGCGTTTTACTTTTGTCTATTTCGAGAAGAACCCCTGTTTCGAAGGGTTGTTGCGCGCGGAGAACATGATGCGCGGCAAGTTCGTGGCGCAGTCCACTGCCGTGCCCGAAGAAGCGGCACAGCTGCGCGCGCGGCTGCGCGAAATCCTGCGCCGGGGCGAGGAGATGGGGCAGATCAGACCCGGTGTCGATCCTGTGCAGCTTTACGTCACGATTACTGCGCTGAGCCGGTTTCACCTGTCCAACGGCTATTCGCTGGGCGCGCTTCTGAACACTGATCTGCGCAGCCCGGAATGGCGCGCCGAGCGGCTTGACCATTCGGTGTCGCTATTGCGCTCCTGGCTTGCCGATGGCGAGAACTCCGTTCGCGCTGCGCCGCCCGTGCTAGCGAAGGCAAGCTAGCATCAGATCTTCTCCACCGGCGCACTCTTCGCGCCAATGCGGCGTGCGATCAGAGCGCATGCGGTAAGCTGAAACTGGTGAAACAGCATGATCGGCAGGAGGATCGGCCCGATATCCTCCGGTGCGAACAGCACGCCTGCAATCGGCACGCCTGACGCGAGACTCTTCTTCGAGCCTGCAAACAACAGCACGATGGCATCCTCGCGCGCCAGCTTGAGCGCGCGTCCGATGAACCAGGTCAAACTCAGCGCGGCGGCCAGAATGGCAAGCGCGGCGGCCACCACCAGAGCCAGATCAGCCAGTGTGACCTGCTCCCACAGGCCCTGCACAACGGCTGCGCTGAAAGCCACGTAGACAATCAACAGGATCGAGCCGCGATCAACCAGCCCCACAAGCGCTTTGCGCCGCGCAACCCAGCTGCCGATCACCGGACGCAGCAAATGCCCGATGACGAATGGCAGCAGCAATTGCCCCGCAAGTTTCCCCACGACTGAAAGCGAAAATTCAACTCCGGTGCCGCCAATAAGAAGAAAGGCGAGCACTGGCGTCAGGAAAATTCCCAGAAGATTGGAGAATGAGGCGGTGCAAACGGCGGCGGCGACATTGCCTCGCGCCATCGCGGTGAAGGCGATCGAGGATTGCACCGTCGAAGGCAGCAGCGTGAGAAAGAGAACTCCGATGGCCAATTGCGGCGCAAGGCCGGGGATGTGGCTGGCACCAAGGCCGAGAAGGGGAAACATGAGGTAAGTCGCTGCCAGAACGATCAGATGCAGCCGCCAGTTTGTGAGGCCATCGAGAATGGCTTCACGTGAAAGCTTGGCGCCATGCAGGAAGAACAGCACGACGATGCCGATATCGGCAGCAATCTCGACAATCGGGACAAGGGCTCCGCGGGCAGGGACAAGCGATGCCAGCGCGACAGTGGCAAGCAGTGTGACAATGAAGGGATCGAGCAGACCTTTGAGGCGGGCAATCATGTGCAGACTTTCTGATCCTGATGGCTTGAAAAGGCAGGACTACGCGAATGCGCACACTGGCCAAGAATGAAGGTCTTGAAGACCGCGCGGTCATCGCCCAGGATCTGCAATGCAAACAGGCACTCGCGCAAGCTCGCCTTGGCTGTGCGCCTTGCCAGCAGCGGCG
>DAIQNS010000088.1:8049-8616 GCA_036788315.1 Alteraurantiacibacter sp.
AAAATCGGCTTCCTGCCCCGGCTCGAGGTTGCCAATCCTGTCGCCAAGCCCGAGCGCGATGGCACCCGCGCTGGTCGCCAGATAGAGCGCGCGAAACGGATCGAGCGTCTGCCCCTGCATCTGCGCGACCTGATAGGCCACACCTTGCGTGTGCAGCATCGAGAGGCTTGTCCCGGCCCCCACGTCGCTGGCGAGCGCGAAATGCAGACCGGCATGATCGAGCCGCGCCAGATCGAGCATGCCCGAGCCAAGGAACAGGTTCGACGTCGGGCAGAAAGCAATTGATGAGCCCGCCTGCGCCAGCTTCGCGCATTCCTGCCCGGACAGATGAATGCCATGCGCAAAGACTGAATTGGGGCCGACGAGGCCATGCTGGTCATAGACATCGGTATAATCGCGCGCGCCGGGATTGCATTGCAGGACATGCGCGATCTCGGCATGATTTTCCGACAGATGGGTATGCAGCAGGACATCGGGATAGCGCGCGAGAAGCGTGCCAGCCGCCTGCAATTGCTGCGCGGAGGAGGTGACCGCAAAGCGCGGCGTCACTGCATATCCGAGCCTGCC
>DAIQNS010000089.1:0-8555 GCA_036788315.1 Alteraurantiacibacter sp.
AAAGTCAGTCCGCACGTGCTGCGCCATGCCTTTGCCACGCATCTGCTCGAAGGCGGAGCGGACTTGCGCATTCTCCAGACGCTGCTTGGCCATGCCGATATTGCGACCACGCAAATCTACACTCACGTCGATGCAGCGCGGCTTGTCGCGCTCGTCAATGCGCGTCATCCTCTTGCCGGGCGCCACCGAGACAGCTAGCGGGTTTGCACAATGATTTCCTATCTCGAATTCGAAAAGCCTGTAGCCGCGCTTCAAGCCAAGATTGCTGAGCTGCGCGATGCAGCGGGCGAAGGCAATGATGTCGATATCTCGACCGAATTGAAGCGGCTCGAAAAGAAGAGCGGCGAACTGCTCAAGGCGACCTACGCAGGCCTGTCTCCCTGGCAGAAGACGCAGGTCGCGCGCCATCCGCAGCGCCCGCATTTCTGCGATTATGTGGCGCTGGGCTTCGATGAGTTCGTGCCGCTGGGCGGGGACAGGCTTTATTCCGATGATCTGGCAATCATGGGCGGGCTGGCCACGCTGCAGGGGCGCAAGATCGTGCTCATCGGGCATGAAAAGGGACACGACACCGAGAGCCGGATTGCGCATAATTTCGGCATGGGCAAGCCAGAGGGCTATCGCAAGGCGATCCGCCTGATGGAACTCGCTGACCGCTTTGGCCTGCCGGTCGTGACTCTGGTGGATACTTCGGGCGCATTTCCCGGCATCGAGGCGGAAGAGCGCGGCCAGGCCGAAGCGATTGCCCGCGCAACCGAAGCCTGCCTTGGGCTGGGTGTGCCCATGGTCGCCGCAATTGTGGGCGAAGGCGGCTCGGGCGGCGCGGTTGCCCTGGCGAGTGCCGAGCGCGTGCTGATGTTCGAACATGCGGTCTATTCGGTAATTTCGCCTGAAGGTTGCGCTTCGATCCTGTGGCGGACAGCCGAGCGGGCACCCGATGCCGCGCAGGCAATGCGCATGACCGCGCAGGAATTGAAGGAACTGGGCGTGATCGACCGCATCGTGCGCGAACCAATGGGCGGCGCGCAGCGTGACCGCGCGAGCGCGGTGGCGTCCCTGGTCGCGGCGATTGGCGAAGAGCTCGATGGCCTGAGCACGCTCTCTGCCGACGAGTTGCGGACCCAGCGAGAGGAACGTTTTCTCGCTATCGGACGTAGTCTATAGCACAGTGCGCACTCGCGCATGCTTGTTGACAGGAATTGACGTGCATCGCGCAGAGCGTGATTATGCCGGTGCAATTGTCACAACGCGTCCGAAGTTTTGGAGAGAAACATACATGGCCAAATCTTTCTTCGCCCGTTTTGCCCGCTTGGCGCTAGCCGGGGTCGCTGCCAGCAGCCTTGCCGCCTGTGCTTCCATTCCGGGTGCCAACCTCGCTCCTGGGACTCCGATCACTCCTGCCGAGGCGCAGCAGGGCGCGCAGTATCACCCGCAATTCGTAGCCGAGTTCGGCGGCGCGATGAGCGGGCCGCAGGCGCAATATGTGGAACAGATCGGCTCCAACATTGCGGTGCAATCGGGCCTTGCCAACAGCCGCGATGCTTTCCAGATCACGCTGCTGAATTCCAGCGTCAACAATGCTTTCGCGGTGCCGGGCGGCTATGTCTATGCGACGCGCCAGCTGGTTTCCCTGATGAACAACGAGGCCGAACTTGCCGCCGTGCTGGGCCACGAAGTCGGCCATGTCGCCGCGCGTCATTCGGCCCGCCGACAGCAAAATGCGCAGCGCAACCAGCTGCTTGGCCTCTTGGGCACGATTGTCGGCGGCGTGCTGCTCGACAGCCCCGAACTTGCCCGGCTCAGCCAGCAGGGAACGCAATTGCTCACGCTGAGCTATTCGCGCAGCCAGGAACTCGAAGCCGATCAGCTCGGCGTGCAGTACCTCAAGAGCGCAGGGTATGACCCCAGGGCGATGGCGAGTTTGCTGGCGAGCCTCGCTGCGCAAAATCAGCTTGATGCGCAATTGCAGGGCCGCGACGATGCCACGATCCCTGAATGGGCCTCGACTCACCCTGATCCCGCCGGCCGGGTTCAAAACGCGCTGCAATTGGCAGCTGGCGGCACAGGGATCACCAATCGCGACATTTTCCTCAGCCGGATTGATGGCATCATCTATGGCGACGATCCCGAGCAAGGCGTGATCGAAGGTCGCCAGTTCATTCATCCGGTGCTGCGCTTTGCCTTCACGGCGCCGCAGGGCACCTATATGGTCAATGCGGCGCGCGCAGTGTCGATCAATGGTGATCAGGGCCGCGCGCAATTGATGCTCGCGCCTTACAGCAATGATCTGAACGCCTATGTCGGCAATGTATTTCGTCAGATTGGCGGCCAGCAGCAGACCTTGCAGCCGTCAAACATCCAGCGCACCACCATCAATGGGCTTCCTGCCGCTTACGGCACCGCGCGGGTCAACAATGGCCAGCAGCAAATCGACGTGACGGTGTTCGCCTACGAATTTGCGCCCGATCGGGCCTATCACTTCCAGACCATAACCCCGGCAGGGCAGGCGGGCAATTTCAACGCCATGTATCAATCCATGCGGCGTATCAGCGCGGGCGAAGCAGGCTCCGTGGTGCCGCGCCGCGTCGATATCGTGACTGCGACGCGCAGCGACACGGTGCAGTCGCTCGCGCGGCGGATGGCGTTCGACGATGCTCAGGAAGCGCGTTTCCGCGTGCTCAACGGCCTGTCGTCCAATGATGTGATCGTGCCCGGCAACAAGTACAAGATCGTCATTCGCGCAAATTGATCGCATCATTCCTGGATAGGTATTGAGCGTATAAACAGAAAGGGCGGCGAGTTGCCTCGCCGCCCTTTCATTTTTCGCTGAATCAGCTTCGACTGTTAGACAGTGTTGCTGTTCTCGAGTTCGGTCTTCACGGTGTTGAAGGTCGTGCTCAGCTCGTTGCCCAGCGCCTGCATGGCGGTGATGGCAGCGACGGCGATCAGAGCAGCGATCAGGCCATACTCGATGGCGGTTGCGCCTTCTTCGTCGCGGATCATGTTCTTGAAAACGGTCATGTTAGTCTCCTGGTTTCAGTCTTCGGTACCCGGTCCGATCCGGAATTTGCGAAGCGGACAGCATTGGCTCTAAGGATAATATCTTGATAAAATCCTAAGAGTATTCAAACCGTCGTGACCTGTGTCTCGACAGTGCCCCACATATCGATGATGGCAGTCGCCAGGCTCTGCAAAGAGGCGATCAAGGCGATAACGATCATGGCGAGAATCAGACCATATTCGACAGCCGTTGCGGCTTCTTCATCGCGCAGCAGCGTGAAAAGCAATTTATGAATGTTCACGGGATATCCCCTATTCATGGTCTGATGAATTGGGATTTCTCATGAAGTTCCTAACGAAAGATTGACAAGCGGGACGAGAATGGAAAATTTTCCGACATGGCAGCCGGTGGTCGCACTGGCACTTTTCGATGAAAAAGGCCGGGTCTTGCTCCAGCAACGCCCCTTGAAAAAGCATCATGGCGGGCTGTGGGAATTCCCCGGCGGCAAGGTCGAACCGCGCGAAAAGCCCAGAGATGCGTTGATTCGTGAGATTGCTGAAGAGCTATCAATCATGCTCGACCCGGGGGAACTCACCCCAGTCGGGCTGGCTGATGATCCGGGGGATCACGGCACTGTCCTGCTTCTTTACAATAGCAGGCAAGAAGCAGGCGAAATCATTGCAAGAGAGGGGCAGGAATGGGGATGGTTCACGCTGCAGGAAGCTGCCTTGCTGGCGCTTGCGCCAATGGACCGGCATCTGCTGACGCAATTGCCGCTATAGCTCTTGCCAAGCGCAATCGCTGCTTCTAAGAGCCGCCCCTCTGTTGCGCGCCCGTAGCTCAGCTGGATAGAGCACCAGACTACGAATCTGGGGGCCGGAGGTTCGAATCCTTCCGGGCGCGCCATTTTTCAGGCCAGTTTCCTTTCGCGGAAGCTGGCCTGAAAAGTTTTTGGTGACGCGCTTTGGCGCTGTTTGATTGGTGCAGCGCAGCGGAACCTGTTGCACCCTTGTCCATTGTATTGCTGAACACCGGCTATGCCGAACAATGGCAAGGAGACTTTGATGTCCCACGATATCTTCACGACCCTGGAAAAAGAGCACGAGACGCACCGCCAATTGCTCGACGAGATGGCCCGGACCGACGGCGAAAGCGACCGGCGCAAGGAATTGCTTGCCGAGTTCACCAAGGAAGTGAAAAGCCATGCAGCGGCCGAGGAGCAGGCGCTGTATTCAACCATGATGCGCAAGCCTGAGACTACTGATGAAACCCGCCATTCGGTCGCCGAGCATCATGAAATCGAGGAAGCGCTCAACGATTTGGCCGCAACCGATCTGGCCTCCGAGGAATGGATGACGAAGTTCGAGAAGATCGACCACGACTACCGTCATCACATCAACGAGGAAGAAGAGGACCATTTTCCCGACTTCAAGGAAAACCTGACCGATCAGGAGCGGGCAGAAATGGAAAAGCTGTTCGAAAAGCGCAAGAAAGTCGAAAAGTCCGAGGCCAAAGTGACGCCTGAAGCTATGGAAGACGCCAAGGAATAATCCGGTAGATATGGGGTAGAATTTGGTCCCGGCAGAAAAATCGCAAACCGAGCTGGATGACAATTCGGTTGAACCGGGCGTGTGGCGTTATGCGCATGCGCGGCGCGTGCGCGTGGTTATCGACGGCGAGGCTTACTTCGATATCATTCAGCGCGCGATGCTCAAGGCGCGTGAGCGGATCCTGTTGATTGGCTGGGATTTCGATACACGCATTCATCTCACTCGCGGCCGGCGATGGTGGCAGCGACCGTTCAAAAGTGACCATCCCTCGCGCCTCGGCAGCTTCATTCCCTGGCTCACGCGCCACAATCGCGAGCTGGAAATCCGCATCCTCAAATGGAGCGTGGGCTTCCTGAAATTTTTCGGCCGGCGATCCATGCTGCTCGATCTGGCACGCTGGTTCCCGCATCGGCGCATTGATTTCAAATTCGACACTGCTCATCCTGTGGGGTGCTGTCATCACCAGAAGCTGGTGATTATCGACAGCGGCTTTGCGGTTTGCGGCGGTATCGACCTGACCGGCGGGCGCTGGGATACAAGGGACCACAAGGAAGAGGACGATCGCCGCGAATTGCCCGGCGGCGAACCGAGCGGCCCTTGGCATGACATCACCATGATGGTCGAAGGCGATATCGCCGAGGCCTTGGGGGAATTGGGCCGGGCACGCTGGGCAAGGGCAGGCGGCAAGGATCTGGCCCCGCCGCAAAAGCACAGCGACAGCGCCTGGCCAGATGGCTTGGAGGCCCATTTCGAGGACGTCGAAGTGGGCATTGCGCGCACCCGCGCCGAGTATGACGGTATGCCCGCAATCAAGGAGATCGAAAACCTCCATCTCGAACACATCGCCAAAGCCAGGCATTTCATCTATGCCGAAAACCAGTATTTCGCCTCACGCAAGATCGGCGAGGCTCTGGCCCGCCGCTTGTCGGAGGATGATCCGCCCGAAATCATTATCGTCCATCCCGACAGCGCCGAGGGGTGGCTCGAAGCACAGGCAATGGACCCTGCGCGCGATGCGCTGGTCAAGGCCTTGCGCCATCTCGACAAGCATGGCCGCTTCAACATCTATGTGGCGCATTCGGGGGATAGGCCGATCTATGTCCATGCCAAGGTGACCATCATCGACGATTGTATCCTGCGCATCGGATCGGCCAACTTCAACAACCGCTCGTTCGGGCTCGACAGCGAATGCGACCTGTTCATCGATGCGCAGCGTCCCGGCAATGGTCATGCCGGTCATGTCATCCAGGGCTTGCGCCATTCGCTGTTAGGCGAGCATCTCGGAATCGAGGAGAGCGAAATGCCCGCTTTGCTGCAAGAACATGGATCAATGGCCGCATTGATCGCGGCCGAGGTTGGCGGCAAAGGACGGTCGCTGCGCAAGGTCGAAATTGGGGATCATTCCGATTTTCTCGATGATATGGCCGCGCGGCAGGTGCTTGATCCTGAAACGCCAGACGCCATGTTTGAACTGCGCGATCCGGGACGCGGACTTTATCGCAAGCGAAGTTTGCTCGAGCGCGCTCGGCGGCAAATGGCGCGGACAGAAGTGGCTGGCTAGGGGGGCTGCAAGGGGTCTGCCCTGCAGTCAGGCACGAGTCAGGTTGGGGCAGCTAAGTGGCAGGGGGCCAGATGACACATTTACACGATCATTCCGATGACGATCTCGCTCGCGGCAAATTGCCCGTGCCTGAGGACGTCCAGAATGCCATTCGCACCCTCATTCGCTGGTCGGGGGATGATCCCGAGCGCGAGGGCCTGCTCGATACACCCAAGCGTGTGGCGCGGGCGTGGCGCGAATATTGCACCGGCTATGACGAAGACCCTGCGGTGCATCTCACCCGCGTATTTCACGAGGTCGGCGGCTATGACGAGATCGTGCTCTTGCGCGATATTCCGTTCCAGAGCCATTGCGAGCACCATATGGCTCCGATCACCGGGAAGGCGGCGATCGCTTACCTGCCCAACAAGAAAATTGTCGGCATTTCCAAGCTCGCGCGCGTGCTGCATGGCTATGCCCGGCGATTGCAGATCCAGGAACGGCTGACAGCAGAAGTCGCGCAGTGCATCTGGGACAATCTGGAGCCGCATGGCGTTGCCGTGGTTATTGAGGCGCAGCATGGCTGCATGACGGGGCGCGGCGTGCGCACCGCAGGTGTGGGCATGACAACAAGCCGCCTGCTTGGCTGTTTCCTTGACGATCATCGCAGCCGCAAGGAAGTGCTTAGCCTGATGGGCTATTGACGCGGCCCCTGCCAACAGGCCAGAGCGCACCCTTTGAGCGATTTACCACGCGAGAGGGACATTCATGACAGCACTGGCAGTGCGCGGCGGACAAAAGCTTCAGGGCACGATCGAGCCATCGGCCAACAAGAATGCAGTGCTGCCGGTCCTGTGCGCGACGCTTCTGAGCGATGCGCCGATCATGCTGCGCAACGTTCCCGAGATCACCGATGTGCAGCGGATCAACGCTTTCTTCGAAGAGCTGGGCAGCACGGTTGCATGGGACAAGGCTGCCAAGACCTACAAGATCGATCATTCGACCATTTCTCCCAATTCCAGAGCCAGCCTGCCGCAGGCCATGCGCGCCTCGATCATGATGATCCCGGGCCTCCTGCATCGTCTGGGCGAAGCGCGGCTCGAACATGAGGTCAAGGGCTGCACGCTGGGCGCGCGCGAGATCGATCCGCATGTGGAAGTATTCAAAGCGTTCGGCGCGCAGGAATCGACCGAGGGGCGTCACATCGTTTTTCGCCGCAAGGGCACAAGCCAGGCTGCACGCATGTGGCTCGAATATGCTTCTGTCACCACCACCGAGAATTTCATCATCAGCGCGTTGAGCGCGCAGGGCAGCAGCCAGATCGTTAATGCGGCGTGCGAGCCGCATGTGCAGGAATTGTGCGCTTTTCTCGAAAAGATGGGCGCGCGGATCAAGGGCAAGGGCACTTCGATGGTTTCGATCGAAGGTCGCCCGCAATTCGTCCCTGTCGATTATACCTTCGACGAGGATTTCCACGAGGTGGCCACTTTCCTCGCGCTTTCGGCGGTAACGGGCGGGGATATCTCGATCCGCAACAGCCGCCCTGACCAGTTCATGCTGATCGACCGGACCTTTGCCAAGTTCGGCGCGCATGTGGAGCACGCCGACGGCTTCTCACGCCTGAATGCGCCCGATCGTCTGGTGGTGCAGCAGAATTTCACCTCGCATATCACCACCAAGGTCGAAGCCGCGCCCTGGCCCTATATCCCGGCCGATCTGCTGCCGATTTTCATCGCGCTGGGCGTGCGGGCGCAGGGCAATGTGATGTTCTGGAACAAAGTGTATGAGGGCGGGCTGACATGGCATACCGAGCTTTCGCTGTTCGGCGCGCATACGCTGCTGTGCGATCCGCACCGGCTCATCACCTTTGGCGGCGACAGTTTGCGCCCGGCCACAGTGACAAGCCCTTACATCATCCGCGTTGCCATCGCGATGCTGATGGTAGCTTCAAGCATCGAGGGGGAATCGACCATTCTCGATGCCGATCCGATCCGCCGTGCGCATCCGGATTTCGTGGCGAATATCGACAAGCTTGGTGTTGATGTGAGTTGGGACGACTAGGGCGGTCCCACGCCGGGGGTATCTGCTATTCCTGCATCTCGGTTTCTTCGGCCTGACGCGCAGCTTTCTCGATTTCGAGAAGTTCACGCTGCACAGCTACGGCGCGGGCCTGATCGGCAAGCGCCTGCCAGGTTTTCTGCGCGCGCAGTTCGCGGTCCCGCACATTGGCGAGCGTGGCGCGCCCGGCGGCCTCGCCAGCCGCTTCGGCCCGCTCGGTGCAGGTCTTGTATGTGTCAGCCATGATCTGCTCCGTCAGGGGAATTAATGTGCATGGGTGCAGCGGCAATCCGCCGCACCCACACGTTTTTGTTAGTCGGCAGCCGAAAGGTTGACTGCGCTTTCCTTGCCATTGCGGCCGGTTTCGACTTCGTAGTTCAGGCGCTGCTCCTTATCGAGCGACTGC
>DAIQNS010000090.1:0-8497 GCA_036788315.1 Alteraurantiacibacter sp.
ATCGCCGCTGCCATCGGTTCGAGGATCAGGAACACTTCCGAAGCGCCCGCATTGCTGGCGGCATCGCGGATTGCCCGCCGTTCGACCGAGGTCGAGCCCGAGGGGACGCAGATCACGATTTCAGGGTAGCGCAGCAGCGTGCGCTTGCCATGCACCTTCTGGATGAAGTGCTTGATCATGTGCTCTGCGATTTCGATGTCGGCGATAACGCCGTCGCGCAGGGGGCGGATGGCTTCGATCGAATCGGGCGTCTTGCCCATCATCATTTTGGCATCTTCGCCCACAGCCTTAACCCGCTTGATGCCATTGATCGTCTCAATGGCGACAACGCTGGGTTCATTGAGAACAATGCCGCGGTCCTGAACGTAGACCAGCGTGTTTGCGGTGCCCAAGTCGATCGCCATATTCTGCGAACCGAAGCGGAAGAAATCGAATAAACCCATCGCTTGTAAAACCTATCAAGAATCATGATGCCGGTCCTGCGAGAGGGGGGCCAATCGCGCGCCGGTTTTAAGGAAGGTCGCGCTCTGTAACGCGCCTCTTGCACAAAGGCCAAAATATTTGTCGAGAACAGCGCAGTTTTGCACCGACTTGCCTCGAATTATGAAGCTTGTGAGGTTACTGCAGCCTGTATGCCCCAAATTCGCCGCCTCCCCGAAACGCTCGTCAACCGCATTGCTGCAGGCGAAGTCGTCGAGCGACCAGCTTCGGCGCTCAAGGAACTCATTGAAAATGCCATCGACTCGGGCGCAAGCAGGATTTCGGTGAACATCGTCGATGGGGGTCTGGGCCTAGTCGAAGTGACTGACGATGGCTGTGCGATGGCGCCCGATCAAATGGCGCTTGCACTGGAGCGCCATGCCACCTCCAAGCTGTCCGACGAGGCGATCGAGGAAGTCGCAACGCTGGGTTTTCGCGGGGAAGCTCTGCCCAGCATCGCTAGCGTGGCCCGGCTTACCCTGGAAAGCCGGCCCGCTGGTGCGCCCGAAGGCTGGCGCAGGATCGTCGATCATGGTGCGCTGATCGAGGAGGGGCCAGCCGCGCTTCCGCACGGTACCCGCGTAAGGGTCGAGCAGCTTTTCGCCAAAGTGCCCGCGAGGCGCAAATTCCTGCGCACCGCGCGCAGCGAATATGCCGCCTGCCATGATGTCGTGCGCCGCCTCGCCATGGCCCGGCCCGAAATCGCCTTTGCCTTCTTCCACGGCGATCGACGTGTATTTTCGGTTCAGCAGGGCCAGGAAACGGCACAGCGCGTGGCGCAGATCATTGCCCGCGATCTTGCCGACAATGGTGTGGCCATCGATCTTGAGAGGCACACCGAAAATGGCACCATGCGCCTTTCTGGCATTGCCGGCTTGCCGACTTTCAATCGCGGGGTTGCCGATCACCAGTATCTTTTTGTGAATGGCCGCCCGGTAAAGGACAAGCTGCTGACCGGCGCGGTGCGCGGCGCCTATGCCGAGATGCTTGCGCGCGACCGGCACGCCGTCCTCGCGCTGTTTCTCGAATTGCCCTTTGCCGATGTCGATGTGAATGTGCATCCGGCCAAGACCGAGGTGCGCTTCCGCGACGCAGCGGCGGTGCGTGGCTTCATTGTCAGTAGTCTGCGCCAGGCGCTTTCAACCGGCGATAAACGTAGTGCGCAAGCGCCGGATGCAGGCGCAATGGCGCGCTGGCGCTCCGAACCCGTGGCTCCGCAACCCGCAGCCATGCGCTCGATCTTCGCAGGGCAAGACTGGGCAATGTCCGCGCCGAACGCAGTGGCTGAGGAAACGGCGCGATGGGAAGGCGAAGTTCTTGCCGCGCCGCATGGCCGTGCGCAAATAGCCGAGCCGCTGGGCGAAGATGCCGCGCAGTTTCCCTTGGGCATGGCCCGCGGGCAGGTCGCCGAGACCTATATCATTGCCGAAAGTGTCGACGGCCTCATCATCGTGGATCAACATGCCGCGCATGAGCGTATCGTGCTGGAGCGGCTGCGCGCAGCAGGCGCGGGCCAAAGGGTTGCAGCCAGCCAGGCGCTGCTGATGCCGGAGGTGGTCGAAATGGACGAACCGGCTTGCGACAGGCTTGAAGACGAGTCAGAAGGCCTGCGTGAACTTGGACTTGTCATGGAACGGTTTGGACCTGCTGCAATGCTTGTTCGGGCGATGCCGACCGCCTTGCGCGGGGCGGATCCTGCACGTCTGTTAATGGATTTGGCCGATGATCTGGCGAACCATGGCACTTCGCTTCTGCTTACCGAAAAAATCGAGCATGTTCTTGCCACAATGGCATGTCACGGCTCAGTACGGGCAGGACGGCGGCTCAATGTTCAGGAAATGAATGCGCTTTTGCGTGAAATGGAAGGGACACCGCGTTCAGGACAGTGCAATCACGGGCGACCCACTTGGGTGAAGCTGTCCATGGGCGATGTTGAAAAGCTTTTCGGGAGACATTGATGCATCGTGCCCTTCTGGCAGCAATGATTGTGGCAGCGGCAGCGGCTTGCTCAGATCAGCCGAATGACGAGGATACCGCAGCCGCAACCGAACGCGCCATTGCCGCGGTCGAGGCGGTAAACGGAACCGCGCCGCCGATGGAGGACAAAGTGCCCGAGGCGATCGGTTATCCCGATATCGAGCAGCACGATATGTTCGGCCAGGCCTGCGCCTATGCGCCCGGGACCAACCTTGGCGCGCGCGTAATTGCCCGCGAAGCAGATGCCTTTGTGAAGATCGATGGCGAGATCATGCGCCTCGCCGCCGATCCGGGTTCGCGCGAGATGCCGAGCAAGACGCGTTCGTTGTACAACGGCCAGGCCTATTCACTACGCCTCACCATCGACAGCGAGGGGCGCGAGGATCCGGTGAGCGTGGGCACGATGCTGTATGATGGCACGATGTATCTGCGCGACAGCTGGGATCGCACGATCTATCAGGGGTCGGGGCTGGTAAGCTGCGGGGTGTAAGCCCTGCAATTACCGCAGGCGCTTGACGTAAAGCTGCCCATTATCGCGGCGCTCGAGTTTGAAATTGTCACCGGCGGATCGCATCAGGTCCGAAAGGCGCTTGAACCCGTGATTGCGCACGTCGAAGCTCGATCTGTTCCCGGCAATCTGCCCAACCTCGTGCAAGAGCGCAAACCCTTCGTCATCGCGCCGCGCCGCCTTCCATGCGCCGCCCAGAAGATCGATCAGTTCCGCGTCGATCGGATCGCTTGAAGCCGTTTCGGACGAAGCCGTGCGGATAAGCTGGTCAACATCGATATAACGGGTGCAAGCGGTCTTGAAAGGCTCGGGCGCCTTATTGCTGCCAAAGCCGTAAACGATCAAACCGTCCTGCCGCAGCCGGGTGACGAGCGGCGTGAAATCGCTGTCCGAACTCATGATGCCAAAGCCATCGACCTTGCCGTTGTTCAACAGGTCGATCGCATCGATGGTCATCGCGATATCAGTCGCGTTCTTGCCTTTGGTAAGGTCGAATTGCTGCACGGGTTGCAGGCCATAGCGGTGGGAAATCTTGTTCCAATTGGCAAGGGCAGGCTTGGCCCAATTGCCATAGGCCCTGCGAATATTGACCTGTCCAAGCTCGGCAAGGACCGTCAATACCGGATCGATGCCGCTGTGACTTGCATTGTCGGCGTCAATCAGAAGGGCGATATTCTTGAGAACAGCTTCAACCATAAAAACCTCGTGGTTCCGGCCTTTGCCAAACGCACCGTCAAGCAGGCGAGAATTCACCTGTTTGTTGATCAAGCACATGCAGCATGCCATCGGCAATCGCAAAATAGGCACCGCGCAGGACGACTTTACCTGCCTTTTCGCGCTCTCTTACCTTGGGAAAGGTGCGCAGGTTTGCAAGACTGACCCTGACTGCAGCAAGCTCCATTGCCATTTCCGCTTCCCGGCCGCTCGTCCCCAGTTCGCGCGCGATGGGCCCGCGCGCTTCATCGAGCAGCGACACCCAATTGCCAACGAACCCGCCTTCGCCCGGCTTTCGGCCATGCATCTCCTGGGTAAGCGCGGCCTTGCAGCCGCCACAGCGGCCATGGCCCATCACCACGATTTGCCGCACTTCAAGGAAATTGACGGCAAATTCGAGCGCAGCCGAAACACCGTGCTGGCCCGGTGTAGTCTCGAACGGCGGGACCAACGCAGCCACATTGCGCACAACAAAGATTTCGCCCGGATCGACATCGAAAATCTGCGCAGGGTCCACCCGGCTATCCGAACAACCAATGATCATCAGCTTGGGATTTTGCCCCTCGGCAACCAGCTTGTCGTAACGCGCCTTCTGGCGGGGATAACCATCTTGGCGAAAGCGATGATAGCCCTGAAGTAACTCTGCAAATTCAGGCACTAAAACCGATCTCCACGAACAACTTGTATGTCGCTCATGATAAAGAGCAAACCGTGGCTCGACAAGATAGGGGTAAGCGCGTCGCGCAAGGCGAAGGCTTTCGCCTCGTTGCATATCGTCAGCACAAAGACCTTGTCCGAGCCGGTGATGTGATCCTCACTCCAGTCGCCATCATGCCCGCGCCCCGATTGCACCGGCAAAACCGTCCAGCCGGTTATTCCCGCCTTGTCGATTTCCTCGGTGACACGATCCTTGAGCGGAATATCGACGAGAATTTCGATCCGCTTGCGGCTAACGGTTTCGACCATGATCCTCTCCTAACTGCCCATCATCTGTGCAAGCGCGCTGAACAGTTGGATACCGATCAGGATATTGAAAGGGAATGTAATCGAAAGCGACATCGTCAGATAGATGCCGGGATCGGCTTGCGGCAGGGCGAGGCGCATTGCTGCAGGCACGGCGATATAGCTTGCGCTCGCGGACAGCACGCCGAGCGCAGCCGCTGAACCTACGGGCAAGCCGATAAACGTGCCCACCGCGACGCCGAGGACGCCATTCACTATCGGAAACACGATCGCCAGCACCACGAGCGGAATTGTCAGCGATCTTGCCTTGCGCAAGCGATTGACCACAAGCAGGCCCATATCGAGAAGGAACAGGCACAAGATGCCCTGGAAACCGGCATCGAACAAAGGCGCGATGGGCGCAAAACCGTCCACGCCTGCCACAGCGCCAATGGCAAAGCTGCCAAGCAGCAGGACAACAGATGCATTGAGGAAGACCTCATGCAGCAATTTACCGGTCGAGCCGTTGCCGCCCGACATGTCGCCGCTTTTCGCCATTGAGCGGCGCGCAAGCAGCAGGCCAGAAAGGATCGCAGGCGTTTCCATCATCGCCATGACTGCGACCATATAGCCTTCAGCGGCAATTCCGCTGCGTTCGAGCACCTGCGTCGCGGTGACGAAGGTGACCACGCTGACCGATCCGTAATGCGCAGCCACCGCGCCCGAATTGAGCCCATCCAGCTTCGCGAAGAAGCGCAGGGCGGCATAGGCGAAAACCGGGATCAGGAAACCCAGGACCACGCCTGCCAGAATAGCCACCAGCACCATGGCATCAAGGCCCGACTTGCTGACCGCAACACCGCCCTTGAGGCCGATCGCGACCATCAGATACAAGCTCATGGCCTTGGCGATGGCTTCAGGAATGGCAAGATCGCTCCGCGCGGCGGCGGCAAACATGCCCAGAATAAAAAACAACACTGCCGGCGAGAGCAATGTCTGAAGTGCGGCCGCGTCCATGGGTTGGGCAAGTAAACGGATCGTTTTGCTTGCGCAATTCATATCACAGACAGTTTTCGTGCACTTCCGACAGTCGAACACGAGCTTTCGTGCTCCACACGGTCCAAGGCCGGTCCTTGCGGTCGCCTGCACCTTTGCCTAAGTGGGCGGCATGAACGATCTCTCCGCCGCACCGCGCCCGGAACGCAAACGCAAGCCAGACTGGATTCGCGTCAAGGCGCCCGTCTCCAAAGGTTATATCGAGACGCGCGACCTGATGCGCGGTCTTGGGCTCAATACCGTATGCGAAGAAGCCGCGTGCCCCAACATTGGGGAGTGCTGGACCAAAAAGCACGCAACCGTCATGATTCTCGGCGATGTCTGCACCCGGGCCTGTGCGTTTTGCAACGTCAAGACCGGAATGCCGCGCAAGGTCGATCCTCTCGAGCCCGAGCATACGGCAATCGCCGCTGCAAAGCTGGGGCTTGAACACATCGTAGTCACCAGTGTGGACCGCGATGATCTGCCCGATGGCGGGGCCGGGCAATTCGTGAAAGTGATCAAGGCGCTGCGCCGCGAAACGCCGAACACCACCATCGAGCTCCTTACTCCTGATTTTCGCGGAAAGATGCGCGCAGCTGTAGAGGCGATCTGCGAAGCTGGCCCGGATGTGTATAACCACAATCTCGAAACCGTCCCGCGTCTCTATCCCACGATCCGGCCCGGTGCCCGTTATTATGCATCGCTCCGCCTACTCGAGGAGGTCAAGCGCCACGATCCGCTGATCTTCACCAAATCGGGCATCATGCTCGGCCTTGGCGAGCAGCGGCTCGAAGTGCATCAGGTGATGGACGACATGCGCACTGTGGATATCGATTTCATGACCATGGGGCAGTATCTTCAGCCAACGCCCAAGCATGCAACAGTGGAAGAGTTTGTCACGCCCAAGGCATTCGATGCCTATGGTGCAATTGCGCGGGCCAAGGGTTTCCTGCAAGTGGCATCCAGCCCGCTCACGCGCTCCAGCTATCATGCAGGCGATGATTTTGCGCGAATGCGTGCCGCGCGCGAAGCCAAGTTCGCCAAGCAAGGTGCCTGATGCCATCGATCCGTGAAACGCGGCGCTTGCCTTATTCGGCAGAGCAGATGTTCGACCTCGTGGCCGATGTCGACAGATATCCCGAATTCCTGCCCTGGGTGGTGGCAACAAGGGTGCGGCGCGACAGCGAGAGCGAGATGACCGCCGACATGCTCGTGGGCTTCAAGGCGCTGCGCGAAAAGTTCACTTCCAAAGTCGTGAAAACCCGGCCACGCAGCATCAATGTCCATTATGTCGATGGCCCCTTGCGCGATCTGGACAACAACTGGACCTTTCGCGACGTGGGCGAGGGCGCTTGCGAAATCGATTTCAGTGTCGATTTCACGTTCAAGAACATGATGTTCGAAGCGCTTGCGGGGCAGTATATCGACCGCGCGTTTCGCAAGATGGTGAACGCATTCGAAGCGCGCGCGGGCGAACTTTACGGCAGCAGCAATTCGAGCGCACAAAGCGTCGCCTGACGACGCACGCCTGAGCGGGTCGTCTCGGCAAAAAGCCTTTCTTCGGCCTCGGGCTGCGCCTGATTGCGCAGCGCCCGCGCAAAGACGACGGTGCCCACCGGCTTTTGCTCACTGCCACCATCAGGACCGGCAATCCCGCTGATGGCGATCGCGATATCGGCGTCACTGCGTTCGAGCGCGCCTTGCGCCATGGCATAGACGCAGGCGATCGAAACTGCCCCGAAAGCCTCGATCAGATCCGATGCGACGCCCAATTCGGCGGTTTTCGAGGCATTGGAATAGGTGACGAAACCCCGGTCAAGCACACTGGAGCTGCCCGCAATCGCGGTTATCGCGGCCGCCACAAGTCCTCCCGTGCAGCTTTCGGCGAGGACGATCTTGCGACCCGCGGCAGCGTTCTCTTCGACAACGCGGCGCGCAAGCTCGGCAATATCGGGGGGAAGCAGCGTATCAGCCATCGGATGCCGCAACTTGCCTGCGCTTCTCTTCATCGGCCATGTAGATTGTCAAATAAGCGACCAGATCGGCAAAATTGTCTGTCGGCAGCGGATCGAGAAGTTCCATCGTGCGGTTGATCGGCTCGCAGGCTTCAGGCTTCAGATCCTGTGCGAGCTTGCCCGCGATCATCTCCGACATGAACGGCCCGAGCACTTCGGGCGGCATGCGCGAGATGAGTTGCCTCATGGCAGGATCCTGTTCGCCGCCAAGCGCAAGAAGCACCTGGCTTGCCCTCGTGACACTGCCTTGTGACGCAGTCTGGAAACGCTCCGTAAGCCGCGCGCTATTGGCATAGATGTAGCTGCTGCGCTCAAGCTCGTTAACGCACATGGTCTGCACCTGCGCAAAGACTGACGGCAGCGCAAAGCGCACCAGTTCTGAAAGATCGTCCTCCGCCACATTCGCGAAGTCCTGCGCCTGCGCAGCATGAACTGGAAGAAGCGCCAGAGCGGGCGCTGCGAAAATGGCCAAAAATCTGTGTGTCATCGCAAGATAGCTCCTAAAGCGGGACCAGCATTGCCACTGCCTGCGCCGCGATACCTTCGCCGCGACCGGCAAAGCCAAGCCGTTCTGTCGTTGTCGCCTTCACGCTAACGGCTTCTGCCTGAATGCCGAGCAACGCGGCAAGGGCTTCGCGCATCGTGTCTCTGTGCGGACCGATCCGTGGAGCTTCGCAGATGATCGTGAGATCGATATTACCGATCGCATAGCCCGCTTCGCGCGCAAGGTTGACGGCATGCTCCACGAAAGCCGAAGAACGCGCGCCCTTCCATTGCGGATCGCTCGGCGGGAAATGCCGCCCGATATCGCCCGCGCTGATCG
>DAIQNS010000091.1:0-2841 GCA_036788315.1 Alteraurantiacibacter sp.
CCACATAGGGCTTGACACGTGGGAACAAATAAGGAACATTGTTTGCATCGAACCACGAGATTGCGCCAAGTATTACTTGGAACATTCAGTGAACTCGCCCCTCTTTGCAGAAGGGCCTCGTGCTGACAAGGATTTTTGCCATGCTGCCGACCATTCTGATTTCGCTCTTTATCGGCTTTGCTGCCGCAATCGCGCTTGGCGTATGTGTTACCTCAATTAGCGCAGGGCTGCGCCGCGCAAAGCAAATCCGCGCCGAGCTGGCGCATATCAATCAGGTGGCGGCGAACAAACCCTATGTCCCCGCGCAGACGCGCGGCCTCTGGGCGATTTCCTGACCGGTCAGATCGCAGGCGCGGCCTTGTCGCGGCGCGCCTTGCGGACCCTTGCATAACGTACAAAGCCCAGCGGCATCAGCGCCAGATAAACCGCGCAAATAACCACCAGCGTCCACCATGTCTCCATCAGCAAGGCAGCCACCAGCAATCCGCCGATGGCAATCGTGCCAATGCGCATATCGCTGCTCGGGCGCAGGGCTTTCCAGCTCATCGTGGCGATATTGGAGATCATCAGCACCGCGACGAGCAAGATCCACACAGCCGTCAGCCACGGTTCGCGCCAGAAGGCCATTCCGCTGGCGAGCCAGAGATACATCGGCAGGAACACCAGCCCCGCCCCGATCGGCGCGGGAACCCCGGTGAGGAAGCCCGCCGATTTGTGCGGTTGCTCCTCGACATCGATCTGGGCGTTGAACCGCGCCAGCCTGAGCGCGCAGCAAATGGCAAAGGCCAGACAGGCGAACCAGCCGATCCGCGGCCAATCCTGCAAGGTCCACAGGAACAGGATTATGGCAGGCGCCATGCCGAAGCTGAGCGAATCAGCCAGACTGTCGAGCTCCGCACCGAAGCGCGATTGCGCTTTCAGCAGCCGCGCAATCCGCCCATCGATACCATCGAGCACGCCAGCCAGGATGATCGCCAGCAGCGTCATCTCCCAATTGCCCACAATGGCGAATTTCACCCCGGTCAATCCGGCGCACAAGGCCGCCGCAGTAATGGCATTGGGCACCACCGCGCGCATCGACAAACCCTTGCCGCCGCGCGAGCGGGTTACCCGCTCGTCCTCGCTCGCCTTGGGGCCAAGCCATGCTGGCCGCGGCGAGGCAGGCTCATTATCGTCATAGCCTGGATCATGGCTCACAGATTGACGCCTTCGAGCAGCAATTCGCTGTCCATCTCGCCAAGAATGGTTTCGCCTGCGATAATCTTCTGGCCCAGCAGCACTTTGGCATCGGTTCCGGCAGGCAGATACACATCGACCCGGCTCCCGAACCGGATCAGCCCCACCCGCTGCCCGGCAGCAACAGTATCACCCGGCTTGACGAAGGGAACAATGCGCCGCGCCACGAGCCCGGCAATCTGCGTCAGGCCAATCGGCCTCCCGCTCGCCTGCTCGATCAGGATATGCTGGCGCTCGTTCTCTTCGCTCGCCTTGTCGAGATCGGCATTCATGAAGCGGCCCGGAATATAAACGATGCGGCGCACCGTCCCGGCAATCGGCGCGCGGTTGATATGCACATCGAACACCGACATGAAAATCGACACCCGCGTCACCGGCGCAGCACCCAGCCCGCGCCCGGTCGCATCATCGCCCTGCAATTCAGGCGGCGGCGGCACCTTGGTGATGAGCGTCACCAGCCCGTCGGCAGGCGCGACGATCAACCTGTCGCCCTGCGGCACCACGCGTTCGGGATCGCGGAAGAAGGCGAAAACCCCTGCCGAGAGCACCAGCAGCGGCCAGCCCAGAATATCCCAGCCCAGGCCGAATAACACGATAAGCGCAACACCGACGGCTATCAGCCCGAATTTGCGCCCCTCCGGATGGATCGCGGGAAAGCGCCATTCGGCATCCCCGCGCCCGCGATTGTCTCTGAGTTCACCTGCCATCCGGGCAATCTAGGCATTCGCGCGCCTCGCCACAAGCCGCCTTGGCACTTCTCTTGTCCACCAAGGCAACCGCCTTTGTGCCAGCTAGCGAAAGGCTGCCGCTCTCCCTATCTCGCGGACACCATGGATGACGACACCAACGAGCCGCCTTCGCGCGCCATTCCCGACAGCCGCTCTGCGCGGCTCGGCCAATTCGGCAGGCTCGCAGGCGGTGTGGCGGGCGGAATGCTGGCCGAAGGCGTGCGCCAGCTTGGGCAAGGCAAGCGGCCGCGGATGCGCGATATGCTGCTCACACCAGCCAACGCCAACCGGCTGGCAGACCGGCTTTCGCATCTGCGCGGCGCAGCGATGAAGCTTGGCCAGATGATCTCGATGGATGCCGGCGACATGCTGCCCGCCGAACTCTCGACCATCCTCGCAAAGCTGCGCGACAATGCCCACCGCATGCCGCCCGCGCAATTGCAACAAGTGCTCAATTCCGAATGGGGCGAAGGTTGGCGCAGAAGCTTCGCGCTGTTCGATCCGCGCCCAATTGCCGCCGCTTCGATCGGGCAAGTGCACCGCGCACAGACGCGCGACGGGCGCGATCTTGCGATCAAGGTGCAATATCCCGGCGTGCGCGAGAGCATTGATGCCGATGTCGATAATGTGGCGACCTTGCTGCGCGTCTCGGGATTGCTTCCCAAGGAGCTCGATATTGCGCCTTTGCTGGCCGAAGCGAAGACACAGTTGAAGGAAGAGGCCGATTACGAGCGCGAGGCCGAGCATCTCACCGCCTATGCGCGTCTGCTCAAAGGCGATAAGGCCTTCGTTGTTCCCGCGCTGCATGCCGATCTCACGACATCGCGCGTCCTTGTCATGGATTTTGTTGCCGGACGGCCGATCGAAAGCCTTGCCG
>DAIQNS010000091.1:2851-8478 GCA_036788315.1 Alteraurantiacibacter sp.
GGTCATCGAGCGGCTGATCGGGCTGGTGTTGCGTGAACTTTTCGAATTCGGGCTGATGCAGACCGATCCCAATTTCGCCAATTACCGTTACCAGCCCGAAACAGGAAAACTCGTGCTGTATGATTTCGGTGCCGCGCGTCCAGTCAGTGAGCGCGTTGCCAAGGCCTACCGCGAGCTGCTCGTGGCCGGGCTTGCCGAGGACCGCGAGACGATCTGTACAGCGGCAGTGGAGGCGGGTTTCATGTCGCAGGCAGCCAGCACGCGCCACCGCGAGGCGGTCAACCAGATGATTGAGGTGATCATGGCCGAATTGAACCGCCCGGGCGCGTTCGATTTCGGGGACCGCGCCTTTGTCGGCTCCTTGCGCGACCATGGCCTGTCGATCGCCGAGGACCGCGAGGCCTGGCACATCCCGCCCACCGACATCCTGTTCGCGCAGCGCAAGATCAGCGGCACCGCCTTGCTCGCAGCGCGGTTGAAAGCGAAAGTCGATGTGCGCAGCATGACAGAGCGCGCTCTGGCACCCAGACAAGCTGTCTGACGGTTTATCCAGTGTGCACTGAGGCGCTGTCAGGCGGCTTCCTGGTGCCTCCGGGTGGCATTGAGGATCCAGCCGGGGATCTGGCTTGCCTTGACCCCCTCTCCCGAAGGGCACACCTCGCGCACCGCCTTCAACCGCTCAGACGGCGCAACCTCGTCGGCACTCTGGACGAAGATCTGTGCACCAGTCCTTGCGAGCGCTTCGAGCCCTCTGGCCCCGTCACTACCGGTCCCGGCCAGCACTCCGCCAACAGCCGGCAGGCCCGCGCGCGCAACGCTCGCGAGCAACATGTCAGCGGAAGGGCGCTGGCCCGCGATGGGATCACGCTCGACCAGCTTGATAATCGGCGCGAAGTCATTTTCGATGATGATATGCCGGTCCTTGCGGTAAGCCAGATATACCGTCCCGGGCAGCAGCATGGCATCGTCGCTGGCATCCTCGATCTTGCACGCGACCGAGGATCGCAACCGGTCGACAGCACGCTCGCAAAGCTCGTCGCTTGCATCCAGAAGCACGACTGTGGGCGGGCAATTGGGCGGATATGCCGCGATGATCTCGCGCACCACTTCGATGCTTCCGGTTGCAGCTGCCAGAACGACAAGCCGGCCATCGCTCTCGAACCCTTGCAAATCACCGGATTGTTCCGACGCCGCGTTTCCGCCTGCACTGACATCCACGCTCGCGGCCGCAATCACGATCGCGCCCAGCTTGTTCACGGTCGCGCTGAATTCGGCTTGCGAGGTGTGTAGCGGCTTGGGAAAGCATTCCACCGCGCCAAGCGCCAGCGCCTTTTGCGCGGTGCCGGTGCCCTCCTGCGTCACGCTGGATAGCATGATCACGGGCAACGGATTTGTGGCCATGATTTCTTCCAGGAATTCCATCCCGGTCATGCCCGGCATTTCAACATCGAGTGTCAGGACATCGGGTTTGAGCTCTGCGATGAGATCGCGCGCCTGATCGGCACTGCGTGCGGTTCCAACGACTTCGACTCCCTTGGCCTGGTCGAGGACATCGCAAAAGAGAGCGCGCATCGCGGCTGAATCATCAACCACGAGAACACGGACGTTATTCATGGACGGCTTCCTGTTCGGCAAATTGTTGTTTCGCAAAGACTTCTGCCCTGCAGTAATACAATTAGTCGAAGTACTCCCAATAAAGGACTTCGCCGCTTTAGGTGCTTGTGCATATTCCACCGGCAAATTCAGATTCAGCCAAAGAGCTTAGTTCCAAGTACCACAGGCCATCCTCATGGCTGTACTTAGGGAACGGGAATACCATGAATCTCAAGCAGATAAGCCGTTACGGCAGCATGGGCGCGATGGCGCTGGTGACTTTGGCTATTGTGACTGCATTTTTCGGAATCAATACAATTCGCATCAATGGCGAGCTTGATAGGCAATTGGTCGAGTATGCGGATTTGCGCGCCGATATCCTGCCGCCCCCGATTTATATGGTCGATGTCTATCTCGAAGCGGCCTTGCTTGATGCCGAGCCTGAGCGATTCGACCGGCACACCGCCAAGCTTGCGCAGCTCAAGGAAGAGTGGCGCGACAGGGTCGATTACTGGGCCGCCTCGGATATGGAAGCGGCTTCCAAAGCCGCTGTGGCGCAGACTTCCAACGAAGATGCGCAGGCCATGTGGCAGGCAATCGACACGCAGCTGATCCCGGCTGTTCAGAACGGCGACACTGTTCGTAGCGAAGCCGTACTCAAGGAGATCGGCGTCATCTATGACCGCCATGACGCGCGCATTGCCGATCTGGTCGAAAAAGTCGCCGCGGATTCGGCCACGCTCGAGGCTGAAAGTGCCAGTTCCTTGCGGTTGACACTGGCATTGCTGGCCGTTGCGGGTCTGGTCGTGCTTGCCACGCTGGTGACTGCAACGCTGTGGGTTCAACGCAAGGTGCTCGCGCCGCTTTCCCTAACTTCCGACACGATGGGCCGCATGGCGGCAGGCGATCTGGAAGCAGGGCGGACTTCGGACCACCGTGACGACGAAATCGGCACCATGACCCGCGCAATCGAGATTTTCCGCGAAGCTTCGCGCGCCCAGCGCGAGAACGCCGGGAAGCAGCAGAAAGTGGTGGAGCATCTCTCGGGCGCATTGGAAGAGCTGGCAGACGGCAATCTGACCGTCAGCATTCGGGAAAGAATGGATCCGGAATACGAAGCGCTGCGTGAGGCTTTCAACAATTCGGTCGGGCGGCTTGCCAATATGATCGAGCAGGTGCGCGGATCGGCTGGCGGGGTGAACACCGGCGCCAATGAAATCCGCGCTGCCTCGGACGACCTTGCACTGCGCAATGAGCAGCAGGCCGCAAGCCTTGAGGAAACCGCCGCAGCCATGAGCCAGGTGACCGATCTGGTGCGCAAGACCGCCGAGAACGCGGCGCAGGCGCAGGCCTCCATGTCCGAAACCCATGAGCAAGCCACCAGCGGAACCGCTGTGGTGCAAAAGGCCGTCGCCACCATGGCGTCGATCGAGGCTTCGGCGCAGGAAATCACGCAGATCATCAACGTGATCGACGGGATTGCATTCCAGACCAATCTGCTTGCGCTCAACGCGGGCGTGGAAGCTGCCCGGGCCGGTGATGCAGGCAAGGGCTTTGCGGTGGTCGCCAACGAGGTGCGTGCCCTCGCCCAGCGCAGCGCCGATGCTGCGCGTGACATCAAGGGTCTCATCAATGCCAGCACCCAGCACGTCGATGATGGCGTGGCGATGGTCGGCGAAGCGGGCACGCTGCTTGAATCGATTGTCACGCGCATCGGCAGTGTCAGCGATCAGGTGCACAACATTGCCGAGATGGCAGCGACGCAGGCCGCCAGCCTCGAACAGGTCAACGCCTCAGTCAGCGACATGGACCGCATGACACAGCAGAATGCCGCCATGGTCGAGGAATCCACCGCGGCCGCGCGCAGCCTGGCGGACGAAGCTGGCGAGCTTGGCCGACTGGTGGAACAATTCCGTGTTGCAGGGCAAGCGGGCACAGCCGCCAGTCCGGTCAGGTCAGTCAGCAACGCGCGCCGCTCTGCGCCGGTTCAGCGCTCGGCCTCGTTCCCGATGGATGGCAATCTGGCTCTCAAGCCAAGCGCCGATGATCAGGACTGGAGCGAGTTCTGAGCGGCGGTGCCGGAGCAAGCCCAGCGATGACCATGATCGAACTTCCACCCCGCTGCGACAGGGCCGCCGCCGCTGCGCTTCAACCCGAGCTGGTTGATGCCATGGCAGACGAGCCAACCCTCATCGATGCGAGCAAGGTCGAGCGGATTGGCATGGCCATGCTGCAACTGCTGGTTTGCGCTGCCAATACAGGCGGAGGCATTTCGCTGGCGAAGCCCTCGCGCGCGTTCTGCGAGACGGTCAGCCTCGCCAATCTTCAGGCAATCCTGACCGAGAAAGATGCCGCATGAACAGTGATGACATCCTGAGCATATTCTTCGTTGAGTGCGAGGAATCGCTCGAAGCGGCAGAGCACGGGCTGGATGCGTGCAAGGCGCAAAGCCACGATAGCGAAACGATCAACGCGATCTTCCGCGCCGTGCATTCGATCAAGGGCGGCGCGGGCGCTTTTGGCTATGTCGCGCTTCAGAGCTTTACGCATTGCTTTGAGACATTGCTGGCTGACGTGCGCGAGGGCACGGTCGCGCTTGAGCCTGAGCTTGTCGAGACCTTGCTGCTCGCGCTCGATTGCTTGCGCGATCACGTGGAGGCGGCGCGGAGCGGCATGCCTGCACCCGATGATGTCGCGATCATGGAAAGCCTCACCAATGCCAGCCTGGCAAAGCTGGCGGCTGACGTGACGCAGCCCGACGCCCCGGCGGAAAGCGCGATGGCGGATCTTGATGCGCTGCTTGATGACATGCTGGCGGCTCCTTCGCCAAGGCCCGCGACAAGCCCGCCGCGCGCGGCTGATGGCTGGCAGGTTCATCTGCGGCCTCATGACGGCGCGCTTGCCAATGGCAATGAGCCCCTCTTGTGGCTGCGCAGTCTTGCCGATCTGGGCGGCCAAGCCCTCGCCTGCGATTATACTGCGCTCCCGGCGCTCGATGAATATGATGCCGAGCAAGCCTATCTCGGCTGGACCTTCCTGATGCCTGCTTCGGCAACCCAGGAGGCCGTCCGCGAGATTTTCGATTTCGTCGGAGAGGATTGTTCGCTTGCCTTCGGCGAGGAGGAGGCGATTCCGCGCTCGTTCCGACGGCCCGGTTCGCGAGCAACAAGCAACGCCAACGCGCAAGCCAGAGGACAGACAGCCCCCTGCACCATTGGAGGCCGCGCCAGCCGCAGCAGCGCAGCCGTCCGTAGCTCCTGCAACAAGCCCACAAGCAGCACAAACGGCAACGTCCGCGCAACCTGCGCCGCAATCGGTCCGGATCGATCTTGCAAAGCTCGACAAGCTGATCGACGGGGTCGGCGAGCTGGTCATCGCGCAGGCCATGCTTACCCAGCGACTTGCCAATGAAAACGTCGCCCATGTCGAAGAACTCGCCATGCTCGATAGCCTGGTGCGCGATATCCAGGAGCATTCCATGGCCTTCCGCGCCCAGCCTATCGGTTCGGTCTTCAGCCGCGTGCCCAGGCTGCTGCGCGAGCTGGCCTCCTCGACCGGCAAGCATGTCAAACTGCAGGTCAGCGGTGAAACCACAGAACTGGACAAGACTGTGATCGAGCGGCTCGGCGAACCCTTGACGCATCTCATCCGCAACGCAGTCGACCACGGCATCGAAACTCCCGAGGAACGTCAGGCTGCGGGCAAGGATCCCGAAGGCACCCTGTCACTTTCAGCGGAGCAGAAAGCGGGCCGGATCATCATCCGCATCGCCGATGATGGTCGCGGAATTGCGCGCGAAAAGGTGCTCGCAAAGGCGATTGCCAATGGTCTGGTTGCGCCCGATGCCAGCCTTTCCGATGAAGAGATCAACAATCTCGTGTTCGCCCCCGGCTTTTCGACTGCAGCGCAGGTTTCCAGCATTTCGGGCCGCGGGGTGGGAATGGATGTCGTGCGACAGAATGTGAAGGAATTGGGCGGCCGCATCACGATTGAATCGACACCCGGCGCAGGCACCAGCTTTTCGCTGGCGTTGC
>DAIQNS010000092.1:0-2369 GCA_036788315.1 Alteraurantiacibacter sp.
ATGCCCCGCAAGGATTCGAACCTTGATTGACGGAGTCAGAGTCCGCTCTCTTACCGTTAGAGGACAGGGCAGTTGCGCCGGGCCTCTAAACCGCAAGGCTGCGCGAATCAAGCCCTTGAGCGAAAGGCTTAGCGCGCCGGGGTCCAGATTTGCGTCCGGCACAGGAAAGCGACACAGCCCTTCACTTCGAGCCGACCGCCGCTCGCAGGCTTCACATGGACCTTGTAAGTCCCGCCATCCTCAGGGTTATAGACCCGTCCGCGCCACGCGTCCCCTTCCCAACGCAGATTTTTCAGGATCCTTATGCCAAGGATCGGGCGATCGCGCAGCGCAGGGTCGTCATTGTGGACATCATTGTCAGGCTCGCCCGGCTTGTTCTTGATGATCCGGGTGATCGTGCCGCAGCGCGCATTGCCGCAGGATCCCACGGTAATCTCGACAAAGCCGCCTGCATCGATATAGCGGCCATCGATCGGCTGCATTGCCGATACCGAAACAGGCACAGCGAGCATGCCAACAAACGCCACAAGGGCACGCAAGGGTAGGGCAAATCGGGTCATGGCTGGCCTCACTATCGCTAGCTGGCTTCACTCAGGCTGAACAGCTTGCCCCGCCCAGCACGCAGAAACGCGCGCAATGGGGATGGTTGAGCGCCACATCGCGCACGGCCTCGGCAAGTGTTTCGCCCAGATCGAAACCGGCCGCATAGGGCAGCAAGGTGCAAGCCACCACACGTGCTGTCGCCTCGCCCTTGCGGTGCACCACCATGCGGCTCGTCGCACACATTTGCTGCGAAGCGGATTTGCCCAGAATGTCCCAGCATCCCTCGCTGATTTCGGGAACATCGGCCTTTGCGTCCATCTCGGGGAAAAGCACAAGCCGAGCAGGGTCGTGCGCATCGATGGCGATACCTTCGCGCAAGAACAACGCGCCATAGGCTGTGCGCGCCTGCTGCTGCGTTTCCCCGCCGAGGCTGCGTCCGGCGGCGGCAAGCGCAAACCCATTGTCGGAAAGCCAGCGCAGCCCGGCAAGCATCGGCTTCCAGCTGTTCGCTCCGCGCTCGGCCTCATGCACTGCGCTGGTATGGTGGTCGATACTCACACGGATGGTAAGCTGCCTGCCGAAAGCCGCGCGCAGCCGCAGCAAGTGCGCCTCGTGCCGCCGCAAGGGCACCATCGCATTGGACAAAACCAGCACCCCAAACCCGCGCAAAAGCGCGATCTCGATCATGGCGATGATTTCGGGGTTCATGAAAGGCTCGCCGCCGGTGAAGCCGATCTCGCATGTTGGTTGCCCGCTTGCCGCAATCTCGTCGAGATAGCGCTCGACTTCGGCGGCTGTGAGATAGATCAGCGCATCGTTGGTTGGCGAACTTTCGATATAGCAATTGGCGCAGGCAAGATTGCACAGCGTCCCTGTTGCAAACCACAAGGTGTCGAGGCGGTCGAGCGCCACGAAAGCGCGCTTCTCGCCCTTGGCGGTGATGTGCGGATCGGTGAATTTCGCCGGAGCAAGCGATGCGCCCGAAACCGCAAATGGCGACGGGCCTTGCGGGGCATTACGCGATTTTGCACGGGGAGCGGAAACACTCGCCATCAAAACGCGCGCCGCAATTTCTGCACGAGCCGCGCCCACTTCTTCGGCACAGCGGAGAACACGGTCGGCTGCCACGCGCTGAAGGCGGCGGCTTTCACGATCTCGGCGCGAGTAGGATAGGCAACGATTGTTGAACCCATCGCAAAGCTCGAGGCCTTTCCGGCAATCAGTTGCGAGAAGGGCAGCAGCAATTCGCCTGCACCCTGGCCGCAAATGCTCGCGCCCACGACCTTCTTGCCAAGGAACATCACTTTGAGATGACCCTTGACCGAGCCTTCGGCAATCGCGCGCTCATTGTGATCGAAACCCTCCTTCACGACCCGCAGCCGGTCGCCATATTTCTCGCGCGCATCGCTCTCGGTCAGGCCGATCTGCGCGATTTCGGGCTGGGTATAGGTGCACCATGGCAATGCTTTCCAGTCGACTTTGGTCGGTATGCCAAGCGCTATTTCAAGCGCCACATTGCTTCCCTCATAGCCCGAGACATGCGTCAGGCGCGGCCCCTCGCGGCAATCGCCGATGGCGTAGATCGACTTTACCGAAGTGCGGCGGCGCGCATCGACCTTGATGCCGTTATCGCCCATGGCGATGCCGATTTCCTCCAGCCCGAATCCCGTGGCGCGCGCCTTGCGGCCTACCGCAATTAGCAAATGCGTGCCTTCGATCACTTCGCCGTCATTGTCGGTGTGAACGCGGACTGCGCCCTCCTTGCCTTCGACTTTCGCGGCCTTGCCGGTGACCATTTTCCCCAGTCTGGTGCAAGGCGATGCCGC
>DAIQNS010000092.1:2379-8472 GCA_036788315.1 Alteraurantiacibacter sp.
GTGACGAAATTGACGCCTTCCTCGGACATCACCTGCGTCACCAAGGCGACCGATTCGCGGTCATCGCGGCCCATCAGTTCGCCCGGATTGATCACCGTCACCTTGCTGCCCAGACGGCAGAAGCTTTGCGCCATTTCCATCCCGATGACGCCGCCTCCGACAATGACCAGATGACCGGGCAATTCTGCGAGATCGAACAGGTTTTCGTTGGTGAGATAGGGCACCTGATCAAGCCCCTCGATCGGCGGAACCAAGGGCGCGGAGCCGGTTGCAATCACGATGCGCGGCGCGGTCAGCATTTGTCCGCCCACTTCGACCGTGTGCGGCCCGGTTACCCGCGCCCAGTCGCGGATCACTTCGCATCCCATCGCCTCGAAAGTTTCCTCGCTGTCATGCGGGGCAATATTCGCGATGGCATCGTGGACATGCTTGTGCACCCCGCCCCAATCCACCGCAGGCGGCGCAATTTCGACGCCGTGCCGCTTGCCCTCGCGCGCGACCGCCGCGCGCCGCGCCGAAGCGATCAGCGCCTTGGAGGGAACGCAGCCATTGTTTAGGCACTCCCCGCCCATCTTGTGCGCTTCGATCAGGGCGACTTTCAGGCCGAAGAGCGCGCAGCCGCCAGCTGCAGTAAGGCCAGCAGCGCCAGCGCCGATCACGATTGCGTCATGGGTGAATTTCATTGGACTTCCATCAGTAACCGAAAGCAGGCAGACAGCGAAACAACAGGTATCGCTAAGCGCGACTATCAATGCAATGTCATCTCATTCGCTGCCACAGGACAAACGGTTTCATGAAACTCGACAATGCTCGAAACTATTACGGCAAGGTCCTCGAAAGCTCGGCCGATCTGCGCACTGATGCCTGCTGCACGCTGGAAGCGCCCGCGCCTTCGATCCGGGCAGCTCTTGCCAATGTGCATGATGAGGTGAAGGCACGCTATTATGGCTGCGGGCTTGTCGCGCCGCAGGCGATCGAGGGGTGCAAAGTGCTCGATCTGGGTTCGGGCAGTGGTCAGGATGCTTATCTGCTGGCGCAACTGGTCGGCGCAAACGGCTCTGTCACAGGCGTTGATGCGACCGACGAGCAGCTGGCGGTCGCCGAGAAACATCGCGACTGGCATGCCGAACGCTTCGGCTTTGACAACGTGCGCTTCCTCAAGGGCGACATCGAAAAGCTCGACGCGCTCGATCTCGAGCCGGGCAGTTTCGACGTGATCGTTTCCAATTGCGTGATCAATCTGGTGGCAGACAAGGCGGCGGTGTTCCGCGCGGCGCACAGGCTCCTGAAGCCGGGCGGAGAGCTGTATTTCTCCGACGTGTATGCCGACCGCCGGGTGCCAGCGCATCTGCTCGATGATCCGGTGCTGCACGGGGAATGTCTTTCGGGCGCGCTCTATTGGGGCGACTTCGAGATGCTGGCCAAGCAGGCGGGCTTTGCCGATCCGCGGCTTGTGACCGACCGGCCACTGGGCATCAATGATGCGCGCGTTGCCGCCATGCTCGAAGGCATTGCCTTTGTCTCGGCGACCTACCGCCTGTTCAAGCTCGACGCGCTCGAGCCGCAGTGCGAGGATTATGGCCAGGCCGTGCGCTACAAGGGCACGGTTCCCGGCGAAGTGCAGAGCTTCCATCTCGATGCTCACCACGAAATCGAGAAGTGGCGCATTTTTCCTGTGTGCGGGAACAGCTGGCTGATGCTGGCGCAAACACGCTTTGCCCCTCATTTCGAATTCATCGGCGATTTCAGCAAGCATTACGGGGTCTTTCCGGGCTGCGGAACTGCCGTGCCTTTCGGCCAGTCCGATGCCAATCCGGGCAAGAGCGAAGCAGCCTGTTGCTGAGCATTCTGGTCACGGGCGCTGCCGGACTGATCGGCGGCGAAGTTTGCGCGCGCCTCGTATCGGCCGGGCACAAGGTCGTCGGGCTCACCCGCAAGACGCCCGATGTGCTGGGCAATGACGGCAAGCCCGTGGCGCTTGCAGGCGTGCTCAAGGGCGATGTGTGCGAAGCCGGGCTGGCTCTTGCCGATGCGCCGCATTTCGACGTGATCGTGCATTGCGCTGCCTCGCTCACTTTCGATGCTCCTTATGAGGAGCTGGAAGCGATCAATGTGCGCGGCACGGGCAATGTGATCGCGCTCGCCCACGCACACGGTGCAGCGCTCCTGCATGTCAGCACAGCCTATGTCTGCGGCCTGCGCGATGGCTCCATTGGCGAGACGCCTTGCGCGCCGGGGACCGTTTTCGCCAACAGCTACGAACGCAGCAAGGCCGAGGCCGAAGCGCTGGTGCAGGCGAGCGGCCTTGCCTGGTGCATTGCTCGCCCGGCAATCGTGCTGGGCGACAGCGCGACAGGGGCGATCCGCAAGTTCGATGCCATGTATCAGACCTTTGCGCTGGTTGCGCGCGGGCTCGTGCGCGAGCTCCCGTGCACCGCGGATGCCAGCCTCGACTTCGTGCCGCTCGATCATGTCGCAAGCAGCATCGCCTGCCTTGCCGGGCGCATGGGCGCAGCAAGCGGGCACATCTGCCACCTGACTAGCGGCAATCCGTTGCCTCTGGCTCAATTTGCGCAGGCCATCGCTGCCTATCCGCAGTTTCACGCACCGCAGCTGGTTCCAGCCGACAGCTTCGATCCTGAAAGCCTGCCGCCAGTGCAGCGGCGCGTCTGGCGCAAGGTCGCCAGCGCCTATGCCAGCTATTTCCAGCGCAACCCGCTTTTCGATGACAGCAATGCGCGCGCGCTTACCGGGCTTGTCCCGCCCGATACCGGAACCGTGTGGCTCTACCGTCTCATTGCCTTCGCCATCGCGGAAGGGCTTTTGCCCGATGCTGTTCCTAGCGCACGTCCGGATACAATTCGCCCAGCCGTCGCCTTGCGCCGATAGCCCACAATATCCCCACCTTGAAGTAGATCCAATTGGCCTTCAGCGCGCCCCATTGGGCGATGCGGCGATCTGACGTGCGAACGGTGCGCGCAACCAGCTTCACCCGGCCAAAGCGCGCGAGACGAATGCACAGATCGGCTTCCTCCATCACTTGAGCCGCTGGGTCGCAGCCTCCGCTTTCGAGAAACTGCGCCCGGCGAAAAAACATCGCATGATCGCCGAACAACAGCCTCACGCCTTTCACGAAGAGATGCGGGCGGCACAGCAAGGGCGCATACCAGGTCTTGGCCCAATTGTGCGCGGTCGTGCCCCAGCGGACCTTCTGTGGCCCGGCGATGATCGGGGTGAACCCCGCCAGCGCGATGGCACAATCGGCCAACGTGTCTTCGATCACCGCGATGAAATCGGCCGGCGGCTGCGTATCGGCGTGGAGCACCACCACGAATTCGCCCAAAGCCGCCGCAACGCCTGCGTTGATCTGGCGCGCGCGCCCCCGCTTGGCACTGATCACACGCCAGCCCGCAGCCTCGGCAATGGCGACGCTATCATCCTCGCTCGCGCCATCGACGCACAGCACTTCGCCAGGCTGCGGATCGAGCGCGGCGATATTCGCCACCAGCGCGGGCAAGGCAAGCGCCTCGTTGAGCATGGGCACAAGGATCGTGGTGCGGCTCACAGCGCGAGATCGGGCCATTTTTCGAGGTCTTCCGGCCGGTCGCAATCCTCAAGCTCGCCAAGTGAGCGGTACTCAATGTCCTGTGCCCGCAAGCGGCGCAGCGTTTCTGGCAGAACCCCCTCGGTCCCCCATGCCATATCCGCGAACAGGAAAGGCATCGCCCGCTGCAAGCCAAGCAGATAATAGCCGCCATCCGCCGCCGGTCCGACAACTGCGGGCACCTCGCGCAAATGTTCGGCGGCAGCGCGCAAATGAGCCGCAGTCAGCCCCGGCACATCTGCGCCAAGCAGGATCGCAGGCGCAGGCACGCGCGCCAGCCGCGCGCCCAGATCACCCTCGCCTTGCGCCATCAAGGGCACATCATCGCCCAGCCAGCGGGCGAATTCGTCATGGTGCGCGCCCGTGGTCCAAAGCGTGAAAGGCAATCCGCTCTCGTTGATCACTTGCAAGGTGCGCTCAACCAGTTTGCGATGCAGCCGGGCCGCGCCCTCGGCTCCCAGCGCGGGGATCAGCCGCGTCTTGGCAAGGCCCGGCACGGGGAATTTGGCGAACAGGGCAATCGTGGGAAGAATCGCTGGCATCGGCAACTTCCTAAACGGTGGACGCGCGATTGGCGACGGCGCATGATGATGCGCTATGGCATCGCGAGTCTTGAAGATGGCCGGCGTAGCGGCTCTGGCTGTGGGCGGCACTGCTGCTCTTTGCGGATTGCTCTACGCCGAACGCGCGCGTCCCTTGCGCCGGCGCACTGCTGCTGAACTGCCGCGCCTTGCCCGCAATGCGGCGATGGGCGCTGCGTGCCAAGCCGTGATCATGACGACCGAAGCGCCCATTACGAGGGCGATTGCCCGGCGCAATGCCGATGAGCGGCGCGGACTGCAACATGCAATCGGCGGTTGGCCGGGGCGCGTGCTCGCTTTCCTCGCCATGGATTACAGCTATTACCTGTGGCACGCCGCCACGCACAAACTGCCCTTCCTGTGGCGCTTCCACAGAGTGCACCATGTCGATCCCGATTGCGATGCATCGACAGCGGTGCGGTTCCACTTCCTCGATATGGTACTCTCGATTCCGTGGCGCATGATCCAGCTGCGTGTATCAGGGGCGAGCCCGGGCGTGATGAATGCCTGGCAGGGGTTCTTCCTTGCCTCGGTCTTCTTCCATCATGCGAACTGGCGACTGCCCAAAGGCTGGGACCGCAAGCTCAGCAAGCTCCTCACCTCACCGGAAATGCATGGCATCCATCACAGTGAGGTGCTCACCGAAATGGACAGCAACTTTTCCAGTGGGTTGTCGATCTGGGACCGGCTTCATGGCAGCTTGCGCCGCGGCGTCGATCAGGATGCGTTGAAAATCGGTGTCGATGATCCGCTCGCGGCGCGCGATGTCAGGCTGGTGCCCGCGCTGCTTGCTCCGGCACGCGCAGGTGGCGGTCGCGGACACAGCAACCGGCCCATCTGACACAGGTGTTAACAGTCGAACTTGTCTCCCCGCCGCGCATGTCCTAAACCGGGTCCAGGTTCCACCTATTCCGGTGGGTCATGAGTGATTGAGAGTAAGTGTAATGGCGGAGATAGTTCCGCCGGGGACAAGCGGGAAAGTTAAGGACAAGGCGCGCACTGAAGGGGAAACGCGCCATGATCACAAACCTTCGCAAGAGCGCGGATCCGGTGCAACGAATGGAACGATAGCGCGCGACCCGCGCGGTTGGAGACGTCCCCCTCACACATCCTTCAAGCAAGCCTATGCGGCGATTGATCTGGGCACGAACAATTGCCGCCTGCTGATCGCGCGCCCTTCTGACGAGAATTTCGTGGTTATCGATGCGTTCAGCCGCGTCGTCCGCCTTGGCGAAGGGCTGGCACAATCCGGCCGTCTGTCCGATGCAGCGATGGACCGCGCGGTCGGAGCGCTCAAGATCTGTTCCAGCAAGCTGATGAAGCGCAAGGTGCATCTGGCGCGCTCGGTTGCTACCGAGGCGTGCCGCCGCGCCACCAATGGCGAGGCTTTCATCGAACGCGTGCGCGAGGAAACCGGCATTCATCTCGATATCATCAGCGCCGAAGAGGAAGCGCGCCTCGCTGTGCTGGGCTGTCACATTCTTCTGGAGGACGGCATCGGCCCGGCGGTGATCTTCGATATCGGCGGCGGCTCGACCGAACTGGTCCTGATCGAACCCGGTGCGCCCGTCCCGCGCATTCTCGATTGGCAAAGCGTGCCGTGGGGCGTGGTTTCGCTGACCGAGACCATTGGCCCCGAGCCTGCCGAGCGCTCTGGCCGGCTCGTGCGTTATGCCAGGATGAAACAGCTTGTGACCGACAGTTTTGCCGAATTTGCCCAGCGCATTGCAAGCCAGCAATCGCCCGATCTGCGGCTTCTGGGCACCAGCGGCACCGTCACGACGCTGGCCAGCGTGCACCTCGGGCTTTCGCATTACGATCGCTCGGCGGTCGACGGCCTGATTGTCTCGTCGGAGGCCATGCGCGACATTTCAAGCAAGCTTTCGGCCTTTTCACCCGAGGAACGGC
>DAIQNS010000093.1:0-8420 GCA_036788315.1 Alteraurantiacibacter sp.
GCAGCTTGCCGCATGGCTCGCGCGCATGGTGCCAGCGAAGGGTGCGCGGGTTGCGAGCTGGGCGGCGAAGGGTGAGTTGACTTGCCTCATGCCGCTGGCAGCAGCGCGCGCGGGGCTGGTCCATGTGCCGGTCAATCCGCTTCTGAAGCGTGCGCAGGTGGCGCATATTCTTGGCGATTGCGGAGCGAGTTTGCTGGTCGGCAATGTGGCAAGACTGCACACGCTCGAAGACGGTGATACGCCTGCAGGATGTGCGGTGATCGAGGATGCAGCGGCGCTTGAGGAAGCGGCGACGCTCGGCGATGGTCTGCCCCTGTCGAGCGCCGATCCGCATGAACTCGCGGCCATTCTTTACACCAGCGGTTCGACCGGGCGACCCAAAGGCGTGATGCTCAGCCATGCCAATCTGTGGCTCGGCGCGGTGAGCGTGGCGCATTATCTCAAGCTTGCGGCGGACGACCGCACGCTCGCCGTCTTGCCGCTAAGCTTTGACTACGGGCAAAGCCAGCTTCTTTCGACATGGCGGGCAGGGGGCTGCGTCGTGCCGCTCGATTATCTGACGCCGCGCGATGTGATCAAGGCCTGCGCGCGCCACGCGATCACCACGCTTGCCGCGGTGCCACCCTTGTGGCTGCAACTGGTCGAGCAGGAATGGCCCGAGGAGGCGCGCTTGCCCTTGCGTAGGCTCACCAACAGCGGCGGCGCGCTGACGCGCGATCTGGTGCTCGATCTGCGTCGGCTTTTTCCGCAGGCCGATCTGTATCCCATGTATGGGCTGACAGAGGCGTTTCGCTCGACTTATCTCGATCCGTCACTGGTCGATGCTCACCCTACCAGTATGGGGACCGCGATCCCCTTTGCCGAAATTCTCGTGGTGGATGAGGACAACCAGATAGTGCCGGAAGGTGAACTTGTTCACTGCGGGCCGCTGGTCGCACAAGGATACTGGCAGGACGAAGCACGCACGGCAGAGCGCTTCAAGCTTGCGCCGTCTGCCTCGCATTACGGCGGCATGGCGGTCTACTCAGGCGACCGGGTGCGCCGCGATACGCAGGGTTTGCTCTATTTCGCAGGCCGCGATGATGCCATGATCAAAAGCGCGGGCAACCGGATCAGCCCGCAGGAAATCGAGGAGGCCGTTCTGGCTACAGAGCTTGTCAGCGAAGCGGTGGCTTTCGGTGTGCCCGATGCGCGGCTTGGCCATGCGATTCATCTGGTGGTGCGCGGGGCTGCGTCGGAGGAGGAGCTTCGCCAGCGGCTGCGCGGCGATTTGCCCAATTTCATGCAGCCGCGCGTTATCCGCTTTGTCGAGGAGATGCCGCTCAATCCCAATGGCAAGACCGACCGATCGCGCCTCGCGCGCGATGCCGTGGAAGCGACATCGTGAAGCCGCTTGGCCCGATTCCCGCCGATTTCGCTGCGCAAGGCGGAGAGCTCGTGATTGGCGGAGAAAGGGTCAGCGCGCTAGTGAAGCAAGCGGGCATGACGCCGCTGTTTGTCTATTCACGCGATGTGATCGCCGCGCGCATTGCTCGCGTCCGGGCAGCGATGCCCAACCGGATTGCCTTGCATTATGCAATGAAAGCAAATCCTTATCCGCCTTTACTCGAATGGATTGCCGATCATGTCGATGGTCTTGATATTGCTTCGGGCGGAGAACTCGAGCAAGCCAGAGCCGCGGGCTTCCTGCCGCGCGAAATCAGCTTTGCTGGTCCAGGCAAACAGGACCGCGAACTCGAAGCAGCGATTGCTGCGGGCGTCACGCTCAATATCGAATCCGAACGCGAGGCACGCCGCGCGCTGAAAATAGGCGAACGGCGCGGGGTTGCGCCGCGCCTGGCAGTGCGCGTCAATCCCGGCTTCGAAATGCGCGGTTCGGGAATGAAAATGGGCGGCGGCGCAAAGCCTTTCGGCGTCGATGAGGAGCGCGTTCCCGCGCTCGTTCGCGAGATTTGCTGCAGCGGCGCGCAATGGCGCGGATTTCACATCTATTCCGGCAGCCAGGCGCTTGATCCACAAGCAATAATCGAAACGCAGGCGCAAATTATCGCGCTGGCGGCGAGGCTGGCGCAAGCCGCCGATGTTGCGGTTCCCCATCTCAATATGGGTGGCGGATTTGGTATTCCCTATTTCGCCAGTGACAAGCCACTCGATCTTGCCCCCATCGGAGCCGCGTTGGCAGAGGCATTCGAGCACCTGCCGCCTATCCTGCAGGACACGCAATTTGCCATCGAGCTTGGCCGCTATCTGGTTGGCGAGGCTGGCGTTTATCTTACCAGAATTGTTGATCGCAAGGACAGCCACGGCGTAACTTATCTGATCACTGATGGCGGCTTGCATCATCAATTGGCCGCCTCGGGCAATTTCGGCACGGTTGTAAGGCGCAATTATCCCGTCGCGATCGCGAGCCGTTTCGATGCGGAACCTGTCGAACAGGTCAGCATTGTGGGTTGCCTGTGCACTCCGCTCGACCGCCTCGCCGATGACGCGCTCCTCCCGCATACCGAGGTGGGCGATCTCGTCGTCGTGTTTTGCGCAGGGGCTTACGGCGCATCAGCCAGCCCGGCGAGTTTCCTCGGGCAAGGGCCAGCCCGCGAGATGCTGGTTTAGCACAAGGACCACGGGATGTCCCGTAGTGGGACATGGGCGGAAAAAACCGCAGATATCCGGCCTTTCGGGCGAAAGGCTAACGCAATATTAACCCTTGATCGCGACAAGGCATGTTGGATCCATCGGCAGACCGGTAAGTTCGTTGATGAACGGATTGCCCCGCCACCATTCGCGAAGGACGCAGTTGATGCGCAGTACCATCGTCCCAAGGCTTTTTCTCGCTTTTGCGGGTATGACGCTGGCTCTTTCGGGCTGTGCGTCGACGGGCGGCGACGAGCTGGAGCCAGCGCGCTTTGTCGCGATGCAGGAAGGGCCGGGCGAGGAATATGTGATCGGCCCGCTCGACAGCCTGACGATCCATGTCTGGCGCAATGACGAACTCGGCGCCTCGGTGCAGGTACGCCCCGATGGCCGCATCACCACGCCGCTGGTTTCGGACATGCCCGCAGTGGGCAAGACCCCCACAATGCTGGCCGAGGATATTCGCCTGCAACTCTCGCAATATATCTCGGAGCCGTTGGTGACAGTCATCGTCAACGAATTTGCGGGCACTTTCAGCCAGCAAGTTCGCATTGTCGGCGCCACCGAAAAGCCAGCTTCGCTGCCGTATCGCGCCAATATGACTTTGCTCGATGCGATGATTTCGGTCGGCGGCCTGAGCGAATTTGCCGCAGGCAACCGCGCCAAGCTCATTCGGTTTGACCGCGAGAGCGGCAATCAGAAGGAATACAATATCCGCCTGAACGATCTTCTGCGCAAAGGCGACAGCGACGCCAATGTCCTGTTGATGCCGGGGGATGTGATCATCATCCCCGAGAGCATGTTCTAAGCGGAGGCTCGGGGGCATTGAAACAGCTAATCGAGGAATTGCGCGCAGCCATCTGGTCGGTCTGGAACCGGCGCTGGCTCGCCTTGGCAGTGGCTTGGGGCGTATGCCTTCTGGGCTGGCTGGTCGTGGCGCTCATTCCCAATTCCTACGAATCCGAGACCCGCATTTTCGTGCAGCTTGATGACGTGCTGGCCGAGCAGATTGGTATCGGCTCAGGCGCAAGGGAACGCGATATCGACCGTATCCGCCAGACGCTGGTGAGCGCGGTCAATCTCGAAAAGGTCGTGCGCACCACGCGCCTTGGCGACACCGTGGCGACGGCAGGCGAAATGGAAGCGGCGGTCGGCAAATTGTCCGACGACGTGAAAGTCGTAAGCCAGGGCGAAAACATTTTCGAAATAACCACCACCATGGGTCGCGGCGATCTGTCCGATAGCGAGAACGCAGAACTTGCGCAGATCGTGACGCAGCGCATGATCGATATTTTCCGCGAAGAGAACCTTGGCGGATCGCGCGGCGAAATGTCTGATTCGATCGAATTTCTGAACCAACAGCTGATCCAGCGCGAGGCCGAGCTTGCAAGCGCCGAGGAGCGCCGTCTCGCATTTGAAACAGCCAATCCCGAGCTCGTCGGCGGCGCGCAGGCGATCTCCTCGAAGCTGAGCGCAGCCCGCGCTGAATTGCGCAGCGTCGAAGCTGACCTTGCCGCATCGCAAAGCGCACTTGCGGCAGTCGATGGGCAAATGGCGGGGACCCCGCGTTCTATCATCCTGCCGGGCTCGGGCGGGCCGCAGGTCGCTCTGGCTCAGGCCGAAGCCAATCTTACCTCACTGCGCGCACGCGGCCTTACCGATGAACATCCCGATATTGTAGCCGCCCAGCGCACGGTCGCATCCTTGCGGGTGCAAGCGCAGGCCTCGAACGGGGCAGGGGGATCGCCCAATCCAGCGTATACTTCGCTGCAATCGATTCGTGTGCAGCAGCTTGCCTCGGTGCAATCGCTGCAATCGCGCGCGGCTGCCCTGCGCGCCGAGATTGCCGGCATCAGCGCCGACCAGATACGCGAGCCGGGCGCAGCGGCCGAAGCCCAGCGCATCAGCCGCGATTATGAAGTGCTGCGCCGCCAGTATGACGAGCTGCTGCAGGATCGCGAGCAATTGCGCCTGCGCGGGCAAGTCGAAAGCGAAAGAAGCGCGATCCAGTTCGAAGTGATCGATCCGCCGAGCACGCCGCGCATGCCCGCAGCGCCCAACCGGCCATTGCTTTTGTTTGCTGTGCTTATTGCCGGGCTCGGAGCGGGCGGCGGAGCTGCCTTTGCGATGAGCAAGATGGGTTCGACTTTTGCCACTGCGAGCCAACTCGAGCGCAGTTTCGGCCTGCCGGTGATCGGAACCGTTTCCCACACTTTGAGCGAAGCAGGGCGAGCACTGCGGGCGAAGCGGCTCAAGTATTTTGCCGCCGGTATCGGTGGGCTGGGTGCGCTTTTCGTGCTGCTGCTCGGTGTCGAAATCGTGCAGCGCGGATTGGTCGCATAAGGAGGCCGTGATGACCGAACACAGCAAAATCCCGCCTGCTGGCGGCTCCTCGATCGAGCGTGCAGGCCTGGCTTTCGGCAGCGGCGATTTCACGCCGGCGCCAGTGCCCGACAAATTGCGCCGACCGGCCACGCGCCGTCCTGTTGCTGCAACGGCGGCTCCCGCTGCCAAGCTTGCGCCGGAAACGCAGGTGGCGCCCGTTGCCGCCGCACAACCGGATGCTCCCGCTTCCCAAGTGCCGGCATTGCGCATCGACGGACCGGTCCATGCAATCGACCGAGAATTGCTGGCAAAGCACGGGCTGATCATTCCCGAAGCGCAGGTCAGCGGCCTGCTTGAAGAATTTCGCATCGTGAAACGCCGCGTGCTCAGCTCGATGCGCAAGGCGCAGGAAGCAAGCGGCGACGGCGTGGCGCAGCGCATTCTGGTGTGCTCGCCGCTGCCTGAGGAGGGCAAGAGCTTTTGCGCTGTCAATCTGGCGATTGCGCTTGCTGCCGAAAAGGACAGCGAAGTGCTGCTCGTCGATGCCGATTTCGCCAAGCCCTCGGTGCTTTCGATGCTCGGCTTGCCGGGCGGGGACGGGCTGATGGATGTGCTCGCCAATCCCAAGATCAGTCTCGAAGATTGTGTCATCAGGACCGACATTGCGGGCCTGAGCGTTCTTTCGGCAGGCAACCACACCAATTCCGACAGCGAATTTCTGGCCAGCAACCGCACCGAGCAGGTGCTCGATGCGCTCACGCGTGGTGCGCCGAACCGGGTGGTCATTTTCGACAGCCCGCCCGCGCTTGCTGCCTCGCCAGCGGCAGAACTCGCCAACCATGTCGGCCAGGCGATAGTCATCGCGCGCGCGGACCGCACCGGTCAGAGCGCTCTGGAGGATGCCCTCACGCTGCTGAGCGCATGTCCTGATATCAAACTGTTGCTCAACGCAGCGCATTTCAGTCCCAGCGGCCGCCGCTTTGGCGCCTATTATGGGCAGGAGGGATAAGCGCCATGCGCAAATGTCTCGGTTTCTTGACAATTCTGGGTGCACTTGCTGTGCCGGTCTCTGCCTTGGCGCAGGATGCGGGCGCACAGGAGACAAGCTCGCGCGAGCGCTCCGACCGGCCCGAGCGCCGCGCGCTCGAATTGCGCCCTTACATCGAGGCGGCACAGGTCGTTTCGGCGGAGCTTTCGCCGGGCAATGATGTGGTCACCTATACGCAGCTTGCAGCGGGCGTGGACGCGGGCTTTGGCGGGCGCAATTCGAGCGGATCGGTATCGCTGCGCTATGAGCGGCGGATCGGCTATGGCGATGCCAGCGATCTGGATACGGTAAGCGGCATTGCGCGCGCTTCGCTCGCGCTCGTTCCGCAAACGCTCTCCTTCGATGTCGGCGCGCTCGCTTCGCGCACACGGCTTGAAGGCAATGGCGCAACGTCTGTCGGCGCGTTCGGCAATCAAGATGAGGCGACGAGCCAGATCTACTCGATCTACGGCGGCCCGAGCTTGCAGACGCGGCAAGGCCCGCTCGAGTTGAGCGGATCGTATCAGCTGGGCTACACCAGAGTGGAAGCGCCCGATGCGCTGGTGCTCGCTCCGGGTGAAGCGCCGGTCGATATCTTCGATGACAGCATCACCCAGAACGCCAGTGCGCGCGCTGGTCTTGCGCCCGGCGCTCTTCTCCCGGTTGGCCTAGGCGTTGGCGCGGGGTGGAACCGGCAAGATATCGGCAATCTCGATCAGCGCGTGGACAATAAGTACGTGCGCGGAGATGTGACCGTGCCTGTTTCGCGCACGCTCGCAGTGGTTGGCGGCGTCGGATATGAGGATGTCAGCGTGTCGAGCCGCGATGCTGTGCTTGACGGCGACGGCAATCCGGTGCGCGGCCCCGATGGCCGATTTGAAACCGACACCTCCCAACCGCGTGAAATTGCATTTGAAACGGATGGGTTGATCTGGGACGTTGGCGTAATGTGGCGGCCGAGCCGCCGTTCCTCGCTGTCGGCCACGGTCGGGCGTCGTTACGGTTCGACAACCTACTACGGCAGCCTCTCCTATGCGCCCAATGCCCGCACCAGTCTGAACGTCGGCGTATATGACAATCTGACCGCCTTTGGTGGTCAGTTGAACAGCAGCCTGAGCGCGCTGGGAACCGATTTCCAGGCTTTCCGCAATCCCATTTCGGGCGATCTGATCGGCTGCGTGGCGAGCGCAGAGGGCGGCAATTGCGCGCTTGCGGGCCTCGGCTCGCTGCGCAGTGCCGTGTACCGCAATCGCGGCGTCACCGCAGGGCTGTCGCGCGATCTTGGTCGTACCAAGCTCGGTTTCGGGCTGGGTTATGACCGGCGCAGCTATATCGCGGCCACCGGCACCGTGCTCGCGAACCTCAACGATCTGGTCGAAGAGAATTACTGGGTTTCGGCCTATGCCAATCGCCAGCTCGACAATCGCTCGGGGATCAACTTTGGAACTTCGGCAACTTGGTTCGAAAGTGGACTCGATAACTCTGGCGGTGGTTTGGGATACAGCGCAAATGCTTCCTATTACCGGGAATTCCTGAGCGGCCTCAGCGGCACTGCCGCTGTCGGACTTGATGGAATCTCGCGGGATGAGGTCGATGACTTCGCGATCATTTCCGCGCTGCTCGGCCTGCGCTACACATTTTAACGGGGACCAGGGAGAACCGGCCCATGTTTGATAATTTCTATGGTCTTACAGGCAAGCCTTTCCAGCTGACGCCCGATCCGGAGTTTTACTTCCGCTCGGCCACGCACAAGAAGGCGCTGTCCTATCTCGGATACGGCCTCGCGCAGGGCGAAGGCTTCATCGTCATCACCGGCGAAATCGGCGCGGGCAAGTCCACGCTGGTCGCGCATATGGTCGAGAATATCGATCCCGCACAGCTGACCGTGGCGCAGATCGTCACCAGCAAGCTGACCGAGGACGAGCTCATTCATGTCGCCGCGCGCAGCTTCGGGCTCACGATCGAGGGGCATGACAAAGCTTCTGCCCTCAGTGAAATCGAAGCGCTGCTGCACGAAGAGGCACGCGAAGGCCGCCGCTGTCTGCTGATCGTCGATGAAGCGCAGAACCTTTCTGTGGGCGCGCTCGAAGAATTGCGCATGCTCTCGAATTTCCAGCTCGGCAATCATCCGCTATTGCAGATCCTGCTGCTGGGCCAGCCCGAATTTCGCGATCTTGTGAAGGGTGAGCCGCGCCTTGAGCAATTACGCCAGCGCATCATCGCCTCGCATCATCTGGAGCCGATGGAGAAGGGCGAGATCGAGCCTTATCTCACGCACCGGCTCGGGCAGGTAGGCTGGGAAGGCAACCCTGCGTTCGACCAGCGCGTGTTTCATGAACTTCACGAGGCGAGCGGCGGAATTCCGCGCAAGGTGAACCAGATCGTCAACCGTGTCCTCTTGCTCGGCGCTGTGGAAGAACGCCAGAAGATCGATGCT
>DAIQNS010000094.1:0-8214 GCA_036788315.1 Alteraurantiacibacter sp.
CTTTGAGCGAACGCGCCTTGCCGACATAGAGCACATCGCCGCGCGCATCGGTCATCCGATAAACGCCGGGCGCGGGCTTGAGCGTGCGAACCACATTGCGGATTGCGGCGATGCCCGCTTCCAGATCGGGCTGCGCGCTGCCTTTGACGGTGTCTGCGGCGCGGTCTTCGTTGAACCGTTCCTTCCCGCGCGGGTCTGACGGCGATCCTGCTTGGCTGCGGCTCATGGCAAGGGAGATAGGCGCTGCGCCCGCTCCTGCCAATCGCGGCTAGAACAGTTTGCGCAATTCGACTTCGACACGCCGGCCCACCGGGTCTTGCAGGAACGGCTGGAAGCGGAGCGGCACATTGCCCTCGCTGTCGGTCACGCGTTGGCGCGCATCGAAGATATTGTCGAACCGCAGTGAAAGGCGCGTTCCATTGAGGAAGGGCATTTTTGCGATCAGCTTTTCGTTCTGGTCGAAATCGATGAAAGTGCGCAGGTTGAACTTGACGAAATCGGCAAAGCGCAAATCGGTACTGCCGGGAAGGCCCGATCCGTCGAGCGTGGAACTGCCGGTATAGGTGCCGAACAGGAACGCACCATAGCCGCCTTTGAAAATGCCGCTGCGGAATTGCACCGTGTGGCGCGGCTCGCCTGTGCCTGCAATGGCATCGCCATCGAGCAGATCGAGCGGAGCAATTCCGGGCGCAATGAGGACGGTGTTTTCGAGGTCGAGCCGGTAAGTGAGATTGGCGAACCAGCGGCCCGCATTGTCGCTTCCGCGTCCGAAGGGATTGCCCCCTCCTCCGCCTCCGCGTGCCGATGGGGCTGCGTTTGGCGCATTGGCGTCATCGGGGGCAGCGGCCTGCTCGCTTGCGCCTTGCGACGTATTCGCTGGCGCCGTGCCATCGGCATTGCAAATGCGTTCGCGCATCGCGCCGAAGCGTGTCGCATCGATCGTCCCGTCGGGTCCGGTAAGCCTCTCAAGCATGCGCGGCGAAATGCGGATCGGCTCGCCATCGGGCCCGACAGGCGGCGCTTCACCTCGCGCTGCGGCAGCAGCGGCGGCATTGAGCCGGCTCAGCATCTCATCCGCGGGAGCTTCGCAGAACGTCGCGCGCATTTGCGCCATGCGCTGCGGATCGCGGCCTGCCGCTTCGGGGCCGCGTGCTCCGGCTTCTCCGCGTCTGGCTGCAGGCGGAGCCGGAGCAGCAGGAACTTCGGGCGTGGCCGCAGGTGGCGCACCCCTGCGCTGTCCATCACCGCCGCCGCCAAAGCGACCGCCGGGCTCGCGCTCGCCGGAACTTTGGCCAAACCGGCCGCGCATATCGAGCGAAATCTCGATCCGCTCAAGAAACTGCTCGGCAAAGCTGATCGGCCGGTCATCGAGCTGGATAAGCCGCCCCGCCCCATCGCGCAGCACGCGCTCTGGAAATGCCGCTTCGATTGCGGGTGTCAACGCCGGGAAGCCGGTCGAAAGATCGCTGGTCGAATTGCGGATATAATCCGCATTCAAGCGGGCCTCGTCCATGAATGGCAGTTCCCAGCTTACGCCCAGCTTCCAGTCGCGCTGCTTTTGCGCGGGAAGATCGGGATTGCCGCCGCTGATGACCGTGGCCAGCACTGTCTCGCCATTGGCAATATCGAACACTTGCACATTGGGCGTCGCCACTTCGGGATTGCCAAGTTGGCCCAGACCCGGCGCCGCTTCGCGCACGAAGCGGTTGGCGCTCAGCGACAGCTTGTCGGTCAGCGCCCAGCTCAGACCCAGCGTCCAGTCGTAAAGTGTGCCGAAATCGGACAAATGATCGACGCCCGCCGAAGCGTTGAGCGAAACCGCGCCCACCGCTCCGCCAAAGCCGCCGCTCTCGGTCAAGGGGATCGTCAGCGCCGCGCCGCCATTGAGATCGCCGCGGGTCAATTGCGTCATCTGACCCGGATTGCGGCTGTCGGTGCTTTCGATCCGGTTCCAGTCATATCCCGCATCAAGCGTCAGCGAGACATCGCCTGCGGGGAGTTCAAACGTGAGGCCGCGCGCCGTGACGAGCGAGGAAATGCTGTCAGTGCTGCTGTCGGCAAAGTCAAAACCCGCTTCATCGACCAGCGGATCGAGCGCGGCATCGAGCGGCAGCAATCCCGCTGCGGCATCGGCAACAAGGCCCGAAGTATCGACGCGCCTTGCCCGCACGCTGGAATTCTTTGTGCGTGAGGCATCTAGCGTGCCGGTGATGCGCCAGCCGCTCTGATTGGTGGTGATGCTCGATCCGAGCGCGTAATTGTCTCTCTGTCCGACAATCGTCAGCGGGTCGGCGGCGTTGAAGCTGCGCACGAGGCTGTTGTCGTCCGGATCGGTGAGCGTGACCGTGTCGATGCCTTGCAGGCGCTGCGTGTCCTCGCGCTCGAACGTGCCATTGAGGCTGAGCGTGCTGCCATCGGCATCGAGCGGCGTCGACCAGTTGATCGTCGCTTCATATTCGTCCTGCGGTGCGCGCAGCGTACGGAACTGCGCCGGGTCGGGATCACCCGGCAGATCGGGCTGCGCACCCGCCTGGACAATTCCGCGCTCGGCTTCGGTAAGGCCGGTGGCCCCTTCCCAATCGAGCTGGATGTTGAGCCGGCGGCTGCCATCGATCCGCAGATAGGTGCCCTCGATCTCGTGACTGGAAAAGCCGCCATCGAAGGGCTGGCCATAGGAGAGTTCAATCTCGCGGCTCGAGAAATTGGGCTTGAGAATGAAATTGACCACCCGCTGATCGGGACGATAGCCAAATTGCTGCGCGGTTTCCTCGGAAAAGACTTCCACCCTGTCAATGGCTTCAGGCGGATAGCTGCGAATGTCCCTGAAGGAAGCGACGCGCACGCCATTGACCAGCACAATCGGCCGTCCGCCGCCGCCCCGGCCCCGGCCGCCGGTGACGCTGGGGCCAAGCGCTTCGAGCAATTCTCCAATCGAGCCGACCCCGTAAGCGGCGACATCCTGTGCGTCGAGCTCGAGCACGGGCGGCTGCGGGCTGTCGACCGAATTGCGCAGGCGCGCACCGAACACCATGATTATGTCTTCATCAGTTTCCTGCGCGGGCGATCCTGCATCGGGAGACGGCGTCGGCGCGACGTCCTGCGCCAGAACGGCAGCGGGCATCGCGGCACAAAGCAATAAGGCGATGGCAAGGGAACTGACTGAATTGTTTGCGCGCACGAGTATCGTCCGGTTTGAGCTGCTTTCACCGTCCCCCCTCGGCAATGGGTCGCTATGTCGCCCGGAAGATGACCGGACAAGCTGTAATGCGTAACAAAATGTCGCAGGTGCCGATTGATCCGCGTACTTGCTCCAAATGACGTATAAATGGCACACCCGCCTGCAAACGCTTCCCTTTTGCGCTGTGCGCCGCTATGCGCGCCGCCATGATTGAAACACAAGATGGAACCGCGATTTAGATGGCCAAGGAAGAACTGCTCGAAATGCGGGGGCACGTGGTCGAGCTGCTGCCCAATGCGATGTTCCGGGTGGAGCTGGAAAATGGTCACGAAGTGCTGGGCCATACCGCCGGGCGCATGCGCAAGAACCGTATTCGCGTGCTCGTGGGCGATGAAGTGCTGTGCGAACTCACGCCTTACGATTTGACCAAGGCGCGCATCACCTATCGCTTCATGCCCGGTCGCGGCGGCCCCGGGCCGCAAGGCTGACTTTCGCGCGGATGAGCGCCGCGCCTTCCCCTTCAGCCACGCCCCAATTGCTGCTGGCATCGGCAAGCCCGAGACGGCGCGAACTTCTCGCGCGGCTCGGCGTGGAGCCTGCTGGCATAGTCAGCGCCGACATCGACGAGACCCCGCACAAAGACGAACTGCCCCGCCCCTACGCGCTGCGCATGGCGCGCGAGAAGGCGCTCGCAGTGGTAGCCAGCCACAAGAGCGAGGGCGCGCATGTGCTCGCCGGAGACACCGTGGTCGGCGTGGGTCGGCGCATTCTGCCCAAGGCCGAGGATGCAGCAACCGCACGCAAATGCCTCGAGCTGCTTTCAGGGCGGCGGCACCGGGTGTTCAGCGCGGTCGCTCTGCTCGCGCCTGATGGAACCCTGCGCGAGAAGATCAGCGAGACGCAATTGCGCTTCAAGCGCCTGTCGGAAGCCGAGATCGCGGCCTATCTCGCCAGCGGGGAATGGGAAGGCAAAGCGGGCGGATATGCCATTCAGGGCCGCGCAGAGGCGCTTGTCCCGTGGATCAGCGGCAGCCATTCCGGCGTGATGGGCATGCCCTTGTACGAGACGCGCGTGCTGCTGCAGGCCTCAGGGTTCACCCTTGGCTGAGTGGCTCGTCGAAGAGGGCATCGGCGAAGAGCGCGCGGTGCTTATCGACAATGATGCAATGATTGCAGCCAGGCTGCGCTGGCCCGGCGAACTCGAAGCGGGCCTTGTCGCTCCGGCCAAGCTGATCCAGCGCCGCCAGGGCTCGGCGCGCGGCGTGGTGAGCTTCGCCGATGGCCAGCAGGCGCTGGTCGGGCGTTTGCCGCGCGAGGCGAGCGAAGGCGCGCAGATCATGTGCGAAGTGGTCCGCCCGGCGATGAGCGAGACCGGCCGCCACAAGCTGGCACAAGTGCGGGTCAGCGATGCCGCGGCGCGCGAAGTGCCCTCGCTGGTCACCCAATTGCAGAACGAGGGGCATGACGCGCGCCTTGTGCACCGCATTGCGGCGCCCTTCTGGGACGATTGCCTCACCTGCGCGCAAGCGGCAGGATGGGGTTTTGCAGGCGGCAGCATTGCGTTGTTCCCGACGCCCGCCATGACGCTGATCGATATCGATGGCGAGTTGCCGCCGCGCGAACTGGCGCTTGCTGCCGTGGGCGCAGTCGCCAATGCTGTTCGCTGGCTTGATCTTGGCGGAAACATCGGCATCGACTTTCCGACCTTGCAAGCCAAGCAAGACCGCCGCGCAGTCGACGATGCGCTGGCTGACGCGCTCGCCAATTGGCCGCATGAGCGCACTGCCATGAACGGCTTTGGCTTTGTCCAGATCGTCGCGCGCCTTCAGCGCCCTTCGCTGCTACACCGCGCACAGTTTGAGGGTGCCGGGATGGCCGCACGCTATCTGCTCCGCTGCGCGGAGCATCTGCAAGGGACCGGCTCCGCGATCGAACTTGCCGCGCACCCCGCGGTGCTCGCCGCTATCACCTCCGGCTGGCGCGAGGAGCTTGCCCGGCGCACGGGGCGCAAACTCGTGGAGCGCGCCGATCCTTCCCTTGCGCTCGAAGCGCCGCACGCCCAATTCATCACCCCATGAGCACCCGTTCCTGTCCCATCTGCAAGAAACCGCGCAGCGCGCAGTTCCATCCGTTCTGTTCGAGCCGCTGCCGCGACCGCGATCTGGCGCAATGGTTCGGCGATGGCTATGCCGTGCCCGGCCCTCCCGCTGACCCCGAAGACATCGCAAAAGAAGACTAACTTACCCTCTTGCCAAGCGCGCAAGCCTCCGCCATAGGCGCGCATTCGCAAAGCAGAGGCAAGCAATCTGGCATGTCTTCAAGCAGCGTTGCCTGGGTAGCTCAGGGGTAGAGCAGACGATTGAAAATCGTCGTGTCGGTGGTTCAAATCCGCCCCCGGGCACCACTGCCCTCTTTTCGCAAGTAGTAGTGGTGCTGATGGATTCCGCCTCCCGAATGCGGGCAGGCGAGAGGCCGGATGTTCCCGCACAGCTCCTCCAGAGGAAGCATTAATCCCCCCAGCGCGCGTCACCTTCGCCGCGTTGCAGGGCGCGCACTTCTTCCATGTTCATCGGCGGGGCGAGCCACATGGGCTTGTCCGCCTCGACCCAGTTGCGGATCTGCGCAGGGATTTCCGCATGGCTCTCCACGCGCCAGCTGTGCAGCTGGATGATCGCCTTGTTTTCGCTCCCCTCGGTCTGCGCCCAGCGCGGCAGATCGCCATAACGCTGCCAAGCCATCTTGTGCGGCTCGTCGACAGATCCTGCCGGCTCGAAGAAGAAATCGTAATTCTCCCAGGCCTGATATTGCCCGCCCGAAGGCAGCGGAAAGTCGAGCCAGACCGAGGCGTTGTAGATGTAGCTGTCGCCGAACTGGCGGTAGGGAATGCCGTTTTTCGCTTCGATTGTCTGGATGCGGTCGCCCACGCCCTGTTCGACATCGGCGAAGATCATGTCGTTTTCGAGCCGGTAGCGGATCAATTGATAGGGATAGGCGATCGGTTGCACCACATTGCCATTATACTCCTCGAGCACCTCGCCTGTGACAGGATCGGTATAGGCGAAAGTCTTGCGCGTCAGATGCACCACCGGCTTGCCATCGTTCTCCGGCCAGATCACGGTCGAACTTTCCAGCCCGATCATGCCGAACAGCTTTTTGCCCGAGGGATATTCGTAAACCGCCCCGTCAGCCACCCAATGCACCGGCGCTCCGGTGCCCGCGCGCCCGTCGATCCACACACGCAAGGCTTCAGGCGCGGTTTCGCGCGTGTCATGATCGTGGGCATGAACAGCTGCGGGCAATGCGCCAAGGGCAAGGACAAAGGTGGCCAACAAGGGAAAACGGAACATCGGGCAAACTCCGGCTGCGCAAGGTGACAAAGTCACTTGGCTTGTCGGAAATTTGTCCGGACACGTCAAGCCGAACCGGTATTGGTCTGCCTCTGATTCTGCCCGTCAGCCCACGCTGACCGCGCCATCCCCACCAAGCGCCTGCCACAGCAGGACTCTGGCTCGCAAGGCACGGCCCTTCGCCGCTGCCGCGCGTTCGCCGCTCGCATCGGCGCTGCGGCGCGCTTCGAGAACGGTGAGAAAATCGGCAAGGCCTGCGCGGTAGCGCGTGTCGGCAAGGCGCGCGGCGCGGTCCAGCTGGTCGCGCTCGGCGCTTGCCGCGCGGTATTCGGCATCGGCAGCTTCAATCAGACCATAGGCCGCCTCGGCATCGCCGAGCGCTGTGAACACGGCGCCGCGCCATGCCTCGTAAGCCGCGCGCTTGGTGGCGGCCGCGCGGTCCATCCCGGCATCAATGCGCCCGCCATCGAACAAGGGCGCGGTCACCCCGCTTGCTAGCGTGTAGACGAGCGAGTCCTCGTCAAACAGATCGCCCGGATTGAACGCGAGCAGCCCCAAGGCCGCCGACAAGGTAAGCTGGGGGAAACGTTGCCGCGCGGCAGCGGCAAGCTCGGCATCACTTGCCGCGAGTTCGGCCTCGGCAGCGGCAATATCCGGACGGCTCGCCAGCAGCTGTGCCGGCAGAGCGGCAGGCGCGGGGGGCATTGCGCTTGTGGCGGGCGCAAGAGCGAGGCTCGCCTGCACCGTTTGCGCGCTTTGCCCCGTCAGCGTTGCCAGACGTGCGACCAGCCGCACCCGCTCGCTTGCCAATGCGGCAAGCCGCGAGCGCGAGCTGCTCGCAGCCGCTTCGGCGCGCACGCGATCAAACCCAGGCGACAGGCCAGCCTGCTCGCGCGTGCCTGTCAGGCCCGCAAGCCGCGCGGCCGCAGCAAGATCATCCTGCAAGGCTTCCTCGCGCGCCTCGATCGTGCGCCAGTCGATCACGCTGCTGGCGATTTCGCCAATCAGCGCCAATCGCACCGCGCGCGCGGAAGCATCAGCGGCATCGATCCGCGCTAGCGCCGCACGCTCGCTGGCGCGCAATACGCCGAAGATATCGGCATCCCAGCGCGCCGTCAGATTGGCTCCGTAGGAGATCTGCTCGGCATCGAATGCGGCTCCTGCCGGCAGTCTGCCGCCGAATTGCGCCGGATTGATCCGGCTTGCTGCGATCGAACCATCCGCGCCCAGGCTTGGCAGGCGGGCAGCGCTGGCCTGCGCGGCGGCGCCGCGCGCAATGTCGATCCGTGCGAGGGCCTCAGCAAGGCTAGGCGCGCCCACAAGCGCAGCATCGGCAAGCGCGGCAAAGGCGGCGTCCTCCTGCGGGAGCAATTGCGCCAGAGCCGCAGCCTCCAAAGGCGCGGGCGCATAGGCGAAGTTTTCGGGCAAGACCGGCGCGGGCGTCGCCACTTCGGGCGCGGGCCCGGCGGCGCAGGCGCTGAGCACGAGCGCGCTCGCGACAGAAATGGTGAGCGCGCGCATTACTGTTGCGCCCCTGCATCTGCACCGGACCCGTCTGTGGCCGGAATGAAGGCATCGACCTGCTGGCCCACGCGGAAATCGGCGCGTGCGCTGTCGGGCAAGCGGTAGATCACCTGCATCACGCGCACATCGACGCGCTCGGCCGCAGTGTTGGTGAGCGAGCGCTTG
>DAIQNS010000095.1:0-3139 GCA_036788315.1 Alteraurantiacibacter sp.
GAAAAGCTCACCGATTCGATGACATCGGGATAGAGCGTGCCCTGCGCGAGGAAATCGGCCCCGCCGATCCGCTTCGCCTCTTCCTCAAACACGGTGATGAATTCCGCGCCGATGAACTTGCGCTTCAATTCCGGATCGCTGACCCCTGCCAGCCCCGCCATGAACCGTTCCTCGGCATCGACCACGACGAGCGGGATATTGTAATGATCGCGGAACATCGTCTCGACCTGCTCGCGCTCGTTGAGGCGCAAAAGCCCGTGATCGACGAACACGCAGGTCAACTGGTCGCCCACCGCCTCGTGAATGAGGATTGCCGCGACCGAGCTGTCCACCCCGCCCGACAGGCCGCAGATCACTTTCCCATCGCCAACCTGCGCGCGGATTTCCGCAATCTTGGTCTCGCGGTAGGCCGCCATGGTCCAGTCGCCCGCCAGCCCGCACACCTTGTGCACGAAATTGGCAAGCAGCTTTGCGCCATCGGGCGTGTGGACCACTTCGGGGTGGAACTGTGTCCCGTAATATTTGCGCGTCTCGTCCGCGATCACCGCAAAAGGCGCGCCATCGCTCGTCGCGACGATTTCGAAGCCGGGGGCAAAGCGTGTCACCTTGTCGCCATGGCTCATCCATACCTGATGCCGCTCGCCCTCGGCCCAGAGCCCTTCGAACAGCGCGCAATCCTTCGTGACCGTCAGGAAAGCGCGGCCAAATTCGCCGCCTTCGCCGGTCTCGTGGCCGGGGCGCACTTCGCCGCCAAGCTGGTGGCTCATGACCTGCTGGCCATAACAGATGCCAAGGATCGGCACGCCGCTGTCGAACAGCTCTTGCGGCGCGCGCGGGGAGCCTTCCGCCGGAACGCTCGCGGGCGAACCCGAGAGGATGATGCCCCTGGGCTTCATCCGCGCGAAGGCCTCGCGCGCCATGGTGAAAGGGGCGATTTCGGAATAGACGCCCGCCTCGCGCACGCGGCGCGCGATAAGCTGCGTCACCTGGCTGCCGAAATCGACGATAAGGATGGAATCGGAAGTGTGATCTGCCTGCATTCAGGCGGGTTAAGGCGCGCGCTTTGCCGTGTCCAGCAGCGCAGCGAAATCAGCTGTGGCGATTGCCCTTATAGCCGCGCGATAAACGCATCGATCGTCTCGCGCTGCGCCGGTCCGGCAAACTCGCGCACGGTCATGGCCATCGCCCGTGCCTCGGCATTGCGGCCATTGGCGGCAAGCGCTGCTGCGTAATGCCAGCGAAACTCCAGATTGGTCGGACGCAGCTCATGCGCGCGGCGCAGCAGAGTGAGCGCTTCGGCCTTGTTTTCGCCCGTCTCCAGAAGCACCCAGCCCAGCGTATCGATAACCGCCGGATCATCGGGCACCAGCGCATGGGCGCGGCGCGCAAAGCTCAAGGCATCGGCCTTGTTGCCGATATTGAGCGCCATCAGCGCGCCATTGTTGAGCACCATCGCGTTGGATCCCATGCCCTCCTTGGCCAGGCTCGCATAGGTTTCGTAAGCGGTCTGATATTCGCCCGCTTTCAATGCCCGGTCGGCTTCCAGCAGGCGCTCGCGCGCATCCTCGGGCGGCGCGCCTCCGGCAATGCGCGCGGCGAAGGGATCGCTTGCCCCTGTTTCCTTAGCCAGCCGCGAAGCGAGCGCGAGCAATTCGGGCCCGGCTGCCGCCTGCGCCGCGGGCGCTTTGAGCACGGCCAGCGCCTTGGGTTTGTCGCCCGTTGCGACGTAGGATTGCGCGAGCACCAGTGCGCCCTGCATATGCAGCGGATCATTGCGCATGAACGGCACCAGCGCCGCGATTGCGGCTTCCTGATTGCCGAGCAGGTGAGCGATTTCGCCGCGCAGCAATTGCGCCGCGGGCACTTTGCGCAAATTCGCCTCGCCCTGTTGCAGCGTGGCATGCGCGCCGTCCAGATCGCCTTCGATGAAGGCGAGCTTGGCCTCGAAGAAGAGTGCCAGCGGATGGTTGGGTGCCAATTGCCGCAATTGCGCGAGCGTGCCCTTGGCCCCTTCGACATTGCCCGCATCCGCCTGCGCCGCCGCCAGCGCGAGCAGCGGGCCGATGACGCCGCCATGCTGGCGCGCAGCCTCGGCAAAGAGGCGTTCAGCTTCCTTCCAGTCTGCCGACAGAACCGATATGCGGCCCGCCAGCATCAGGGCCTGCAGCGAAGCAGGATCAGCGGCAAGCGCGCGGTCGGCATAATTGCGGGCAGGCTCGATCTCGCCGCGTCCCAGAGCCATTTCGCCGCGCAGGGCGAGCAGGCGTGCATCCTTGGGGTGCGCTGTCAGCGCATCGTTCATGCGCGCATTGGCCGCATCCTGCTTGCCCTGAGCCAGCAGCACGCCAATCGCCACCCACGAGCCCAAGGGGTTATCCTTGCCCGCCTTGTCGGCCCATGCGAGCGCTTCCTCGGGCTGTTCCTGCAACAGTGCAGCATGGCCCATCAGTGCAGCAGGCTGCCCCTGCGAGAGCATTTCTTCGGGCAAGCCTTCGAGCGTCGCCTGCGCGCCGATCCCGTCGCCGAGCATCAATTGCGTTTCGGCCAGCCGCAAACGCAGCCCGGTATCGCCCGGATTTTCGGCGAGCGCCTGCGCGAGTTCGAAGCGTTGCTGGTTGTAATCGACCACCATTTCGACGCCCGCTGGCCCCTCGCCCGCAGGCTCTGTGCCGCAAGCGGCCAGCAGAAGCGCGAAGGGCAGCAAGGCCGAACGCAGCACGGTGTTTGTGGTCATTCCGGTTTTGATCGAGCGTATCATGCAGGAGCCCTTAGCGCAGCACCCCCTAATTAACGGCTAACCATGCTGCCGCAAAGCAAAAGGGCAGCGCCGGTTTCCCCTCCCGGCGCTGCCCCTACGGCATGACGAAAACTGGCAAGGCCGAACAGAGCCAGCGCGCCCGGAGCCGGAACGGGTGTTCCGGGACGCAGCGCCAGATCGAAGTTGATGTCGAAATGCGGTAGCTTCTTGCCCGAGGGGCTGAGAATGTTGAGCCAGGCCGAACCGCCGAAATCGGAGCTGAGGTAGTTCGCGCCGGTGCCGATCTGCAGCAGCGCGTTGTCAGTCAGCGGATCATGCGGGTTCAACTTGTAAACGTGGCTGCCGATCTTGATCGTGCCCGATGCGCCGCTGTAGAAATCC
>DAIQNS010000095.1:3149-3916 GCA_036788315.1 Alteraurantiacibacter sp.
AATCCATGGTGGCCGGATTGTAAGGAAGGCCGCCGGGGCCTTGCTTGTATTCCTGACCCGGAAGGATCGTGTCCTGGAAGCCCGAGAAGCTGAGGTTCAGCGTGGCAACTTCGCCGGCGCGGTTGATCGCGGTGCCGGTGAAGGTGGCGGTGCCGGCGTGGGTGTCCTGCGTGAAGGTCGTGCCGTCCTGGAACGAGAACTTCTTGTTGCAATTGTCGCTGCGCAGCGTGTTGACCCACAGGCCGTGCGCGCAGCTGCCATCGGTGGCGTTGGAAACGCCGTATTCGATCACCGAAGCGGCAGCAGGCGTCGCCAGGAACAAGGCGGGTGCCGATACTGCGGCGAGAAAAAGAACTTTTTTCATGTCGTGAACCCCATTTTTCCGTCAAATCACTGCTGGCCCGGCGGATAAAGAATTGCCGAAACCTCACTGGGTCAGGTTAATGCACTAGTGATGCCAATTTGCCCGAAATGGCGGATTTGTGCGGTTTGCAAAGGTTAACGCTGCGCTTGGCGATTTTCGCCATGTCAAGAAAGCCGACAGTTTCGTAAATTTTCCGGTAACCACACGCATGCCCGCCGGTCTGCCGCGCCGGAGTGCGGGGATAGGCAGGGTGGCGCACGGCGCGACGCGGGCCTGAAGCGAGTTGTGGAACAGTGGCCTGCGCGCTTCCCTTAAGGGCACAGGATTCCTATATGATGGGCTATGAACGAGACCTTTGACACTCCGCCCGAAAAAACCCGCAACACCGCCACATATGGCGCCG
>DAIQNS010000095.1:3926-6971 GCA_036788315.1 Alteraurantiacibacter sp.
GATCAAGGTTCTCAAGGGCCTCGATGCGGTGCGCAAGCGGCCCGGCATGTATATCGGCGATACCGATGACGGCTCGGGCCTGCATCACATGGTGTTCGAAGTGTCTGACAACGCCATCGACGAGGCGCTCGCCGGGCATTGCGACCTTGTGCTGATCGAGCTCAACCCCGATGGTTCGGTGAGTGTGGAAGACAATGGCCGCGGCATTCCGGTCGACATGCACAAGGGCGAAGGCGTTTCGGCGGCCGAAGTGATCATGACGCAGCTGCATGCCGGCGGCAAGTTCGAGAACACCTCGGACGACAATGCCTACAAGGTTTCGGGCGGCCTCCACGGCGTGGGCGTCTCGGTGGTCAATGCGCTGTCTGAATGGCTGGAGCTGGTCGTCTGGCGCGAAGGCAAGGAGCATTTCATCCGCTTTGAAAACGGCGTGGCCGTCGCCCCGCTGAAGACTACCGGCGATGCCCCGGCAGTTGCCAGCAATGGTGATGGCCAGATCGAAAATGGGGGCCTCAAGAAAGGCACGCGCGTCACCTTCATGGCCTCCACCGAGACTTTCAAGAACGTGCTCGAGTTCGATTTCGACAAGCTCGAACACCGTTACCGCGAACTCGCTTTCCTCAATTCCGGCGTGCGCATCCTGATCCGTGACAAGCGCCACGAGGAAACACTGGAACATGATCTCTTTTACGAAGGCGGGATTGCCGCTTTTGTGAAATATCTCGATCGCAACAAGCTGCCTCTGGTCCCCGAACCCATTTCGGTGAGCGCGGACAAGGATGGCATCGGCATCGATGTCGCGCTCGAATGGAACGACAGCTATTATGAAAACGTGCTGTGTTTCACCAACAACATCCCGCAGCGCGATGGCGGCACGCATCTCGCCGCCTTCCGCGCCGCCCTGACGCGCACCTTGAACAATTATGCCGCGAGCGCCGGGCTGCTCAAGAACACCAAGGTCACCCTGTCGGGCGAAGACATGCGCGAAGGGCTGACCGCGATTGTCAGCGTCAAACTGCCCGATCCCAAATTCGGCAGCCAGACCAAGGACAAGCTCGTCTCCTCCGAAGTGCGCCAGCCATTGGAAAGCCTGATGGGCGAGAAGATGACCGAATGGCTTGAGGAAAATCCCGCCGATGCCAAGGCGATCATCGGCAAGATCATCGATGCCGCCGCCGCCCGCGAAGCCGCGCGAAGGGCGCGAGAGATGAGCCGCAAGGGCGCGATGAGCGTTGCGAGCCTGCCGGGCAAGCTGTCCGACTGCCGTGAGCGTGATCCGGCCAAATCGGAAATTTTCCTTGTCGAAGGCGATTCGGCCGGCGGCTCTGCCAAAAGCGGGCGCGACAGCAAATATCAGGCAATCCTGCCCTTGAAGGGCAAGATCCTCAATGTGGAGCGCGCAAGGTTTGACCGGATCATCTCCTCCAAGGAAGTCGGCACGCTCATTCAGGCGATGGGGACGGGCCTGCGCGATGAATTCAACCTTGAGAAGCTGCGCTATCACAAGATCGTGATCATGACCGACGCCGACGTTGACGGCGCGCATATCCGCACGCTGCTGCTCACCTTCTTCCATCGGCAAATGCCCGAGATCATCAAGGCCGGGCATTTGTTCATTGCCCAGCCGCCCTTGTTCAAGGTCGCCAAGGGCAGAAGCGAAGTCTATCTCAAGGATCAGGGCGCGCTCGATCGTTATCTGGTGCAGGCCGGATTGCAGGACCGCATGTTCGAAACCGCCGAAGGCGCGCGTTCGGGCGCTGATCTGACCGATCTGGTCGAGCGGGCCTTGTTGCTGAAAAACCTCATGGCCTTCGCCCCGCGCAAATATGATCCCGCCGTTATCGAAGCGATGGCCATGGCAGGCGCGCTCGCGCCCGGCATGAGCAAGGCGGAGCGCGCCGCCGCGCTGCAACGCGCCGCCGCGCAATTGCAGATGGGTGATCCCGAAGCCTCCTGGCTGGCGAGCGTTACCGAAAATGGCGATGCCCGCTTCGACCGCGTGTGGCGCGGGGTGGCCGATGTCCATCTGGTCGAGGAAAAGTTCCTCGAAAGCGCCGAAGCGCGCAAACTGGACAAGCGCGGCACCGAACAGGCCGATGCCTACACAAGGCCTGCCCGTTTGGTGAAGGCAGGCAGTGCGCCTGTCGAAGATCTCGTCGAGGACGAGGACAGCGACACGCCGGTGGTGATCGAAGGCGCGATCACACGGCCCACGCAATTGCTCGCGGCGGTGATGGCCGCCGGGCGCAAGGGGCTTGCGGTCAGCCGCTACAAGGGCCTTGGCGAAATGAATGCCGAGCAGCTTTGGGAAACCACGCTCGATCCCGAAAACCGCGAGCTCTTGCAGGTCAAGGTCGAGGATGCCGATGTGACCGACGAGATCTTCACCCGCCTGATGGGCGATGTGGTCGAGCCGCGCCGCGAATTCATTCAGGACAATGCCCTGAACGTTGCCAATCTGGACATCTGACGGAGCAAACATGCCAGCAAGCGAGCCGCACCCTCACCACAAGACGCAGCTCGAACAGGCCAGCTTCCTCTTGCTTGTGACAGGGGTCACCATCCTGCTGGTGGTGATCGCATGGCCCTTCGCCAACCCGGTACTCTGGGCAGCCTTGGCAGCGATGATGTTCCAGCCGCTGTACCAGGGCATATTGCGAAGGATGAAAGGCCGCGAGAACGGCGCGGCGATTGTCACGTTGCTGATCATCTTCTTTGCCGTTCTGGTGCCTGCGCTGTTCCTGGGGACGCTGGTGGTCGAGGAAGCGGCGCGCGTGGTCTTTGCGCTGCAAGCGGGCGAGATCGATATCGCCTCCTTGTTCAACTCGGTCTACTCGGCGCTGCCAGCAAGCCTGCGTACCGGGCTCGCCGATTTCGGGCTCGATGATTTTTCCAGCCTGCAATTGCGCTTGCAGAATTTGCTCGGGGAAAGCGCGGGCCTGATCGCGCAGCAGGCCGTGTCGATCGGCGGCGGGGCATTTGGCTTCCTGCTGGCTTTTGGCCTTGCGCTTTATGTGTCTTATTTCCTGCTGCGCGACGGCAGGT
>DAIQNS010000095.1:6981-8192 GCA_036788315.1 Alteraurantiacibacter sp.
GATCCACAGCACCGCCGCGAGCGCGCACGCGAACGGCAGGTCGGTGAGCGAGACAATCCTTTCGAGCATCCCGCTCGAGCGCGATATCGCCGACCGGCTCGCGGCGCGGTTTATCTCGATCGTGCGCGCCACGATCAAGGGTTCGCTCGTGGTGGGCCTTGTGCAGGGCGCGCTGGGCGCGATTACCTTCTGGATCGTGGGCATTCCCAGCGCGATCCTGTTCGGCGTGCTGATGGGCATTTGCTCGCTGCTCCCGGCCGTGGGTACGGCGCTGGTCTGGGTGCCCGCCACGATCTACCTGTTTGCCACTGGACAAATCTGGGAAGCCGTCTTCGTGCTTGTCTCGGGAACGCTTGTCATCGGGATGGTCGACAATATCCTTCGTCCGATCCTCGTCGGGCGCGATACCGGCATTCCCGACTGGATCGTGCTGATCACCACGCTGGGCGGGCTTGCTGCGGCGGGCCTGTCCGGCGTGGTGCTCGGACCGCTCGTCGCGGGCCTGTTCCTTGCCAGCTGGTCGATCCTGCGCGAGCAGCGCGCGGAACATGACGCGGATATCCCCCCGCCCGAACAGCTTGGAAATAGTTAGGCCTGTTGGCGCGGCAACATCGGGAAGAACGCGCTGGTACGCTGCGCATAGCGGGCAAATTCGCTCCCGTATTTGTCGCGCATTGCAGCCTCGGTCATCCCGATGCCTGACCAGCGCGTGAGCGTGAAGGTCAGGAACAAGGGCCCCGGCAAAGTCCATAGGGCAAGCGTCAGATCAGCATCCGCCGCCGCCAGCCAGATGCCCCACCACACGCAGAAATCCCCGAAGTAATTCGGATGGCGGGTATACCGCCAGAGGCCCTGCGTCATCAGGCGCCCCTTGTTCGCCGGATCGCTCTTGAAGCGCGCCAGCTGCCAATCGCCCAGCCATTCAAAGGCAATCCCCACAAGCCACAGCGCCAGCCCGCACCAACCCGCAAGGCCCACCGCCTGCCCCTGTTCTGCCCCAAGGATGCCAAGCTGCGCCGGGCTGCTCACCAAAAACAGCAGCAAGCTCTGGAACAGCCATATGACCACCAGACTGCCGAGCCAGAATTGCCCTTTCTCGCGGTATTCCGAGAGAATGCGAAGATAGCGCGGATCCTCGCCATTGCGCCAGTATCGGCGCAGCATGTGCAGCGCGAGGCGCACGCCCCATATCACCACCATCGCTGCAATGA
>DAIQNS010000096.1:0-3057 GCA_036788315.1 Alteraurantiacibacter sp.
CGCTGGTTTATGCGGGGAACGAGCTGTTGTCCGATGATCTGCGCGTGCGTTTTCCCGGCATGGCCGCGCAGATCGATCTCGCCAGCAATCTGGCAAGCGGGCTTACGCGTCTCAGAGGCCCGGTGGCGATCGACGATTTCGTCATGCCCGACATTGGCGAGCTTGATGCCCGTGCGCGGATCGACGCGCGTTTCGGAGGCGCAGCGCCGTGGCTCGTGACTTCGCAGCTCTCGGCAACGCTTGCACCGATTACCAATGGCGCGATCTCGACGCTTGCAGGAGAACGGCTTGCCGTTGAAGGCGGGCTTCGCGTCGGCGGCGCGCAGCCGCTGGTGTTCGACGACATGAACGTGACCGCGCCCAAGCTCACCGCCACCATCTCGGGCAATGTGACCGACGCGGGCACCAGCATCACCGCGAGCGGCACGCAAAGCGAATATGGCGCGTTCACGCTGACAGCCTTGCTGGGCGAAGACGGGCCGACCGCCGAAGTGCTGCTGGCCTCGCCTTTCCCTGCCGCTGGCCTGACCGACGTGCGCCTTGCCCTTGCGCCCAGCGATGACGGCTTCATTATCGAGGCCGAGGGCGGATCGATGCTCGGTCCGTTCGACGGGCTGGTCAATCTGCAACTGCCCGAGGATAGCGATCCGAGTCTGGTGATCACGCGCCTTGATGTTGCGCAAAGCCGGGTCAGCGGCGGATTGCAGCTTGGCGAGGGCGGGGTGAGCGGCAATCTGGCGCTTGAAGGCGGCGGTCTCGATGGCACGCTTGCGCTTTCGCCGCGCGGCGGGGGTCAGGGGTTCGCGCTTGATCTCACCGCCAATCAGGCGCGCTTTGGCGGCGAGACGCTGATTGCGCTGGGACGCGGCGATATTACCGCAAGCGGCGTCATCAGCGACGGCTCGACGAACCTCACCGCCAGCGCCGATCTGCAAGGGCTGACCTATGGCACGCTGTTCCTGGGCCGGCTTGCCGCCGATGCCACACTCGAGAACGGGCGCGGGCGTTTCGATGCCGCCTTGGCCGGGCGCCGGGGCAGCGGCTTTGAACTGGTGCTGGCAGGCACTGTCGCGCCCGATGTCTATACCGTCCGCGCGCAGGGCAGCTTTGCCGGCCGCGATATTGCCATGCCGCGCCGCGCCGTGATCACCAGAACGGACAGCGGCGCCTGGGAGCTTGCGCGCACGCAATTGTCCTATGATGACGGGTTTGTGGTCGCGAGCGGACGTTTCGGCGGAGCAGAGGGGCTGTCGGGCCGGCTCGCCATGTCTGACTTGCCGCTTCATCTGGTCGATGCGATTTCGGGCGATCTTGGCCTTGGCGGCACGGTTTCGGGCGTGGTCGATATCGCCAGCAGCGAGGGCCAGCCCACCGGGTCGGCGCGACTGATGGTCAATGACTTCACCCGTTCGGGACAGCTCCTTACCTCGGTCCCGATCGATCTCGCGCTGGTTACCGAGCTTTCGCGCAGCGATGTGCAAGCGCGGGCAATCATTTCCGACGGCGGCGCGGCGGACGGGCGCGTTCAGGGCCGCATCGCACTGGCTTCGGGGGGCACGCTCACCGAGCGGATCACCCGCGGCGATCTTTCCGCGCAATTGCGCTTCAATGGCTCTGCGGCAGCCTTGTGGCGACTGCTTGCTATTGATCTGATCGACCTTTCCGGACCGATCAGTGTGGCCGCCGATGCGCGCGGGAGCCTCAATGATCCGCAGGTGCGCGGGACGATGCAAGGCGAGGGGATGCGGCTGCAATCCGCAATCACCGGAACCGACGTGACCAACGCCAGCGTCACCGGCCGGTTTGCCGGTTCGCGCCTCAATCTCACCCGCTTTGCCGGGCAGACAAGCGATGGCGGACGCATTTCGGGCAGCGGCACGATCGACCTGGCGAATATCGGGGCCGGGCGCGGGCCGAGCATCGATCTGCGGATCGCGGCGCGCGATGCCCAGGTGCTCAACATGCCGAGCATGCGCGCGCGGGTCACCGGGCCTTTGCGGATCGTCTCGAACGGCGTGGGGGGCACCATCGCCGGGCGGCTGCGTGTCGAGCGGGCTTTCTGGCAGCTGGGCCGCGCCGAAGATTCCGCCTCCTTGCCCACCATTGCCACCACCCAGATCAACCAGTCGCTTGACCGCGCCCCGGTGAGCGCGCCCTCGGCACCGTGGCGCTATCTTATCAATGTCGATGCGCCCGGCGGTCTGGAAGTCGACGGGATGGGCCTCGACAGCGAATGGCGCGGCGATATCCGCCTGCGCGGCACGACCGATGATCCGCGCCTCGGCGGGCAGGTCGAGATTGTCCCGCGCCAGGGCTTCTATTCCTTCGCCGGTGTGCGTTTTGACATCACCCGCGGGCGGATCGCTTTCGACGAGGATGTGCCGATTGATCCGCGCATCGATCTGCTGGCCGAAACCGATGTCGATGGTCTCAGTGTCGCGGTTAACGTGCAGGGCAGCGCCAGCCAGCCCGAGATCGCATTTTCCTCAACGCCTGCGCTACCCGAGGAGGAGCTGCTTGCGCGGCTGCTGTTCGGCGGCTCGATCACCGATCTATCCGCGACCGATGCCCTGCAACTTGGCGCTGCGGTGGCAAGCCTGCGCGGCGGATCGGGCATTGGGCCGATCAACCAGCTGCGCAGCGCTGTGGGCATCGACCGTTTGCGGATTGTCCCCTCGGATGCCGCGCTTGGCCGCGGCACGGCAGTGGCGCTGGGCAAGAATTTCGGCCGCCGCTTCTATGTCGAGATCGTCACCGACGGCGCGGGCTACAACGCCACCGAGCTCGAATTCCGCGTGACCAGCTGGCTTAACCTGCTCGCATCGGTGAGCACGATCGGGCGGCACAGCGTAGCAGCGGAATACCGGCGCGATTACTAGCGCGGCGGGTTAAACACGCCGGTAGAGCGCGGCCTCGGCCTCTCGCCGCCGTGCCAGTCCGCGCATCACGCGGCCCCCGGCATAGGACCACCGGTCGAACTCGCGCGCGGCACCGGCAAAATCTCCGGCGATATGCTTGCGGGTAAGCGTCGCGCGGCCAATCGCGCCGGTGTTGTAG
>DAIQNS010000096.1:3067-8121 GCA_036788315.1 Alteraurantiacibacter sp.
CAGTGAAGCCTTCGCGCGTATTAAACTCATTCACCAGCGCATCGAATTGCGCCTGCGTGGTCGCAGCCTCTCCAAGTCTGGCGGCGACTTCGGCGCTGTAGCGCGCCAGATCGGCTTCGAGCCGGGCATCGCACTGGTCCTTGGTCCACACGGTGCCCTTGCCGATGCCGGGGCCGGTTGCGCCCCAGCCAATGGTCCAGGGGTGATTGCCTGTGCCCGGATCGGGATAGGCTTCAACCATGCCATCCTTGCGGATTTTTGCGCATCCTTCGAACCGCTTGATCAACGCCACGCCCTCGGCGCTGATGGTGCGCGGCGCGGCGGCACAATGGACACCTTGGACACTGTCCTGAAACAAATTGTCCAGCCCCGCGTCAAGCGCGTCGACTTCGCCCTGTTTGAAGGGACGCGCGAGCATGGTGCGCAAGGTATCGAAGAGGAAAGTGCGGGTCATTGGCGGGACTCTTTCTGGCAGTGGAAGTTGCTCCTGCGGCTAGAGAGACGGGCGGGCTGTAGGAAAGACGTGTAAAGAGCTCTTGACTGACAAGAGCTCTTTACAGTAAAGAACTCTTGTCAGGCAGCAAAGGATTCGCCGGTGAACAACCGATTGAAGCACTACCGCGAGGAGCAGGGCTGGTCGCAGGGCGAACTGGCCCGGCGGCTGGGCGTCTCGCGGCAAACGATCAATGCGGTCGAGACCGACAAATATGATCCCTCGCTGCCGCTGGCGCTGCGCATGGCGAAGCTGTTCGGCGTGAGCGTGCCGGATTTGTTCATGGATGATTGGGAGCCTTCGGAATGAGCGAGAATGCGAAGAAGAGCTGGCATCAGCGGCTGGGCTGGCTGGCGGTCTGGATGGTGGGTGGCGCGGTGGTCGGCTATTTCGCCGGAGGCTGGATTGGCGACAATATGGGCGGCGGGGAACGCAGCATCATCCATTGGTCGGAACTTGCCGCATTTGTGGTCGCAATCGTCTATCTGGTTGCTGCGTTGATTGTCACCATTGGCGTGCTTTGGCCGCGCTGGGGTATCAAACACTTCAACGACGACGAAGTTGATGAGTATGAGCGCGCTCGACCGCTCATTGCGGTGAGCGGCATTTGCTGCGCCGCCTATGGCATCAGTCTCCTTGCAGCTGCCCTTTACGAGCCGCTTGGTATTGCGCCGTTCTGGGCCGCTGTGTTGTTCTTCGGGCTGATGATCGGCAGTACCGCGCTGTTCTGGCCCAAGCGGCATCTGATGGACGAGCTGGACTGGCGGGTGACAAACGAAGCGACTGTGGTGACGTATTACGCCCTGCTTGCCATTGGCGGAAGTTGGTCTGCACTCGCGCAATTTGGGCTTGTTGCAGGGCCGCAGATGCTCGACTGGTTGACGATGTTCTGGGGCTTTCTGCTGGTCGGAAGCATGGCGGCGCTCGGCCGCAGGGGAATGCTCTAATGAGCTAAGCGTCAGGAACCGCTTTGGCCATGATAATGCCCGTCTGGTCCTCGAACGCCAGATGCTCACTCACCCACCAGGCGACAAAGCTGAGGTAGGAGGGCCATACCTCCTTGCCTGGGCGCGCATTGGCGGTGGCAATTTCGGGCCTGTCCCAATCCTCGCGCTGCACCGCGTAAATGCGCTTGTCCTTCTTCCAGTAGACATACCATGCGCCTTGCGGGTCGCTGTAATCGGCCTTCTCCTCGCTCTCCGCCACGGCGATGAAATCGGGATGCAGGCCGTATTCTTCCGAGAGGAGCTGGTTCCAGTTCCTGAGCCCGGTGTATCGGTCGCCGACGGGATCGCTGAGCATGATATGCGTGCTGTCGTTGAGGATGTTGTCCATGCGATAGGTGCGCATGAGGTCGAGCGTTGCGGGGTTTGACGCCCAGCCGATTTCCTTGAGCGCGCCTGCCACTTTGGAGCGTTCCTTGGCCGGACGCAGCGGGTCGAGATGCTCGTTCTCCCAGTGGTCGCGCTGGTCCTTCACGTGTTCATCGATGAAGCGCCGCGCTTCCTGCGGGTCGGCGATGATCCTGGTCGCGGCATCGGAGGCGGGCGGGGGCGCGGCGATGATCCCAAGGTGGCGGTGCGAGGCCTGCGTCGTTACCGGGGCCGCGCCGACCGGACAGGTGCCCGGCCAGCTGTGCCGATAAGTGCCTTCCCAGCCGATCCGTTTGAGGATGGCGGCGAAGATATAATCCACGATCAGCTCGTTATCGTCATAGCCTTCGAGCAGATGAGATTGAGGGTTCTTCGAGCTGCGCCCGGTGAACATCTTCTCATGCGCCTTGAGCATTTCCACATCGGAGGCAAAGCCGCCGGTCAGTGCCTTGACGTAAACCTCGTATTCCTTGAGCTTGTATTTGGGAAAGCGGTTCGCCAGCCATTTGTCTTCGCCCGCCTGCCATGCGCCAAGGTCGAAGTCCTCCTCGCCAAGGCAATAATTCAGCAGCGTGTTTTCGAACCATGGCTGGTATCCCATCTCGGTGATGGAGCCGGGCGCGGGGCCGCCTAGTTTCACGTCGAGCAGCACGGCGGCGGTCTTGATGTAGGTCTGGCCATAATGCTTTGGCGGATAATGGGGCCAATTGTGTTCCTGGCATGCAGCAATCAGCCGGTGATAGCGTTCCAGCGTCTTGCGCAGATAGATTTCCGCCTGCTCCAGATTGCCCTGGCCCCAATAGAGATTGGCGATCTGGAAGCAGTAGGCGGGCTGTCTGCCGATGTTGCCGATGGCAAGGTCGATCTCGCCGCGCCTGAGCTGCTGTTCGACCAGTTCGAGATAATTCTGACCGTCCCAGGCCTCCTTCTCGCCTTCGAGCCTATCATGACTGATATCGAGCAGATATTCGATCCGGCTCATCCTGTTGCGCCTGGCCCAAAGCGCGCGTTCCTTCCTCTTCCGGCGGCTGAAATAGTCGAAGATGCTCATGGCCCGTACTTACCATTCAGCGCAGAAACAGGAAGCCGGTATAACCACAATACAGCGCCAGCAGCACCGCGCCCTCGATCCGGCTGACCTTCCAGCCTGAACGCAACTGCACCAGCAAGAGCGCCGTCACGCCAAGCATGATCCAGATATCGAAGCGGGCAATCTCGGCAGCGACCTCGATCGGGTGGATGATCGCGGTGATGCCCAGAATGCCGCAGACATTGTAGATGTTCGAGCCGACCACATTGCCGATCGCGACATCCACATGGCGGCGCAAAACCGCCACCACGCAGGCCACCAGTTCGGGCAGGGACGTCCCCACTGCAACGATGGTGAGGCCGATCACGCTTTCCGAAATGCCTGCCGCCTGCGCAAGGATGACCGCGCCTTGCACCAGCAACCGCGCGCCGAAGATGGCTCCGGCAAGCCCTGCGATCACCATGGCAGCGAGCAGCCAGCCATTGGTGGTGGAAGGCGCTGTGTCTTGTGCTTCGTGCACATGGCGCTCGGCCTCGGCATCTCCGCCAGCTGCCGATGCGGCCACTTCGGAGCGATAGGCCCACACGATATAGCCGATCAGGGCGGCCAGCAGGATGAGGCCGCTCAGCACTCCGATCACGCCCAGCGCCACCGCGCCTGCGGCCAGCACGCCCGAGCCCATCAGCGCAATCGCATCGCGGCGATAGGCGAGGCGATTGACCGCGAGCGGATAGATCAGCGCCGAGATGCCAAGGATCAAAAGGATATTGGCAATGTTGGAGCCCATGACATTGCCCAGCGCAATAGCGGGCGCTCCGGCGAAAGCGGCTTGCAGGCTGGTGGCAAGTTCGGGTGTCGAGGTGCCGAAGCCGACAATCGTGAGCCCGGCGAGCATCGGGGAAATGCCGATCCGGCTGGCAATGCCGACCGCGCCGCGCACGATCAGTTCCCCGCCTATGCCCAGCAGGACCAGGCCAGCAATGATGAGAAGCGCAGTGGTCATGTCATGTCTCCGAGAGAATTGCTATGCCGGTCGGCGCCGCGAAGAGGCCCGCTGCAGGCGCTGCGAGCGCCATTTCATGATGCAACGGCATGTGCACAAACCCAACCGGAGAACCGAGATTGCGCCTGCCGACATCGCAGATACACCGGAGTATCCGCCAGAGGGGCCCGGAGGCAAATTCGCCATTACTGCAACCGCCACGATGCGCAAGCCCTTAGTGCAACCTCCTCTCGCAAATGACAAAAAGGCCGCCCGGTTTCCCGGACGGCCCCTTTTGGTGTAATTATCTCTCGTGATTACGAGGAATAATACATGTCGAACTCGACCGGGCTCGGCGTGGTTTCGAAGCGGATGACGTCGTCCCACTTCAAATCCATGTAAGCGTCGATCTGGTCTTTGGTGAACACATCGCCCTTCAACAGGAACTCGTGATCGTCGCGCAGCGCGAGCAGCGCTTCACGCAAGGAGCCGCACACGGTCGGAACGTCTGCCAGCTCTGCCGGAGGCAGGTCGTACAGGTTCTTGTCCATCGCATCGCCGGGGTGGATCTTGTTCTCGATCCCGTCGAGGCCGGCCATCAGCAGCGCGGCAAAGGCGAGGTAGGGGTTCGCCAGCGGATCGGGGAAGCGGAATTCCACGCGCTTGGCCTTCTCGCCCGAGCCGTAGGGAATGCGGCACGAAGCCGAGCGGTTGCGCGCCGAATAGGCGAGCAGCACGGGGGCTTCGAAGCCGGGTACCAGACGCTTGTAGCTGTTGGTGGTCGGGTTGGTGAAGGCGTTCAGGGCCTTGGCATGCTTGATCACGCCGCCGATGTAGAACAGGCAGGTTTCCGACAGACCGGCATAGCCATTGCCCGCGAAGGTCGGCTTGCCGTCCTTCCAGATCGACATATGCGTGTGCATGCCCGAACCATTGTCAGCCTTGATCGGCTTGGGCATGAAAGTCGCGGTCTTGCCATAGGCATGCGCGACCTGCTGCACGACATATTTGTACACCTGCACCCGGTCGGCAGTTTCGGTCAGCGTGCCGAAAGTGATCCCCAGCTCATGCTGCGCGGCGGCCACTTCATGATGGTGCTTGTCCATGGGCAGGCCCATTTCCAGCATGGTGGTGACCATTTCGGCGCGGATGTCCATGCAGGCATCGACCGGCGCA
>DAIQNS010000097.1:0-4270 GCA_036788315.1 Alteraurantiacibacter sp.
TTGTCGGCTTATCGGACACTGTCACCCTTTCGGGATCCACAGTTCTGCGCAACCAGCCGTTCGATACTCAGGACCGTTCGGTCGCCACTTTGAATTGCCCAGCATGATGACCTGTAATCCCCTTCCCTCGCTCAAGCGCCGCTTGAAGACCTTCTCACTCGCTCGCCTCGCGTGTGACGATAGCGGCCTTGCGCTGACCGAGTTTGCGTTTGTCGCGCCCTTTTTCCTGACCATTGGCCTCGCGGGTACCGACACCGCGAACTATGCGATCACGCATATGCGTGTCAGCCAGATCGCAATGCATGTGGCCGATAACGCCTCGCGCGTCGGCGAGCATGATGTGCTGGTCGCGCGCAGAATCAACGAAGCCAATATCAATGATCTGTTTATCGGCGCAGAGCGCTTTGCCGGCGGGCTTGATCTTGCCGCCAACGGCCGCGTGATCTTGTCGAGCCTCGAGATCAATGCCGATGGCGGCCAATGGATTCACTGGCAGCGCTGCTTTGGGACCAAGGTCTTTGCCTCAACCTACGGCGATGCGGGCGACGGACTGACCGGGACCGATTTCCCCGGAATGGGCGAGGCGGGGAGTGAGATAACCGCGACACCGGGCAACGCGGTGATGTTCGTTGAAGTGGCGCTGGACTACAGCGGGCTTGGGCCTGTTTCGCTCGCGGACGGCGATGTCATCACTTACACCGCTGCCTTCAATGTGCGCGACAGCCGCGATCTGACGCAGATTTATCAGACCAACCCGGTCTCGCCTGTCGCAAGCTGCGCGCAGCCTGCACTCTGACAGAACCGGCGCGCCGGAGCAGCGATAAGCTGATCCAGCGCCCGGCTTATCGAACGTTCAGCTGACGTAGCAGACCTTCTTCACCGCCTCGATGATCTTGGCGGCATTGACCACGGCCAACTTCTCGAGATTGGCCGCATAGGGCATCGGCACATCCTCATTGCATACCCGCAGCACGGGCGCGTCGAGATGGTCGAAGCCTTCTTCCATGCACACCGCGATCACTTCAGAAGCGATCGAGCAAACCGGATAGCCTTCTTCCGCGATCACCAGACGGTTGGTTTTGGCAAGGCTGGTCAATATTGCCTCACGGTCAAGCGGGCGCAGTGTGCGAAGATCGAGGACTTCGGCATCGATGCCCTCGCCTGCCAGTTTCTCGGCAGCTTCGAGCGCCATGCCCACGCCAATCGAATAGGACACGATCGTCACATCGGAGCCCTCGCGCATGATCCGCGCTTTGCCGATGGGCAGCACGTAATCATCGACATCGGGAACTTCAAACGAGCGACCGTAGACCATCTCGTTTTCGAGGAACACCACCGGATCTTCGCTGCGGATGGCTGCCTTGAGGAGGCCCTTGCAATCGGCGGCATCGTAAGGCGCGATCACGATCAGGCCGGGGACCGCAGCATACCAAGGACCAAAGTTCTGCGAATGCTGCGCGCCCACGCGGCTCGCCGCGCCGTTCGGGCCACGGAACACCACCGGGCAGCGCATCTGCCCGCCGGACATGTAATTGGTCTTGGCAGCGGAATTGATGATGTGATCGATCGCCTGCATCGCGAAGTTGAACGTCATGAATTCGACTACTGGCCGCAAACCGCCCATTGCAGCGCCCGTGCCGATACCGGCAAACCCGTATTCGGTGATCGGGGTGTCAATAACGCGCTTGCCGCCAAATTCTTCGAGCAGCCCCTGGGTCACCTTGTAGGCGCCCTGATACTCGGCCACTTCCTCGCCCATGACGAAAACCTTATCGTCGCGGCGCATTTCCTCGGCCATGGCATCGCGCAGCGCTTCGCGCACGGTCACCTTGGTCATCTTCGTGCCTTCGGGCAAATCGGGATCGGCAGGACGCGGCGTTGAGGCCGGAGCCGGAGATGGCGCAGGCGCAGGAGCAGGTGCTGCCTCGACGGGCGTCTCTTCCTTCGCGGGCGCTTCCTCTTTCGTTGCCGAGGAGGAGGAAGCTTCAAGAGATGATGCATCCTCACCTTCGCCTGCAAGCAACGCAATGACCGTTCCGACTTTCACCGATTCGGTTCCTTCCGAAACCAGAATCTTGCCAACAGTGCCTTCGTCGATGCTCTCGAATTCCATCGTCGCCTTGTCGGTTTCGATTTCGGCAAGAACATCGCCAGCCGAAACACTATCGCCTTCCTTGACCAGCCATTTGGCCAGCGTGCCTTCTTCCATCGTGGGCGAGAGAGCGGGCATTTTCAGTTCGATTGCCATGGCTCAATATTCCCCCACGAGCACTTCGGTATAAAGTTCGCTCGCATCGGGTTCGGGCGAGCTTTCGGCAAAATCGGCCGCTTCGCTGACGCGCGTACGGATGGCTTTGTCGATATCTTTCAACTTGTCTTCGCTGACGCCCATGGCGACAAGCTCGGCCTTGGCGCGCTCGATCGGATCGGACTTCTCGCGCACGCCTTGGACTTCGTCGCGGGTGCGGTATTTCGCCGGATCCGACATCGAATGTCCGCGATAACGATAGGTGTTGCACTCCATCAGCACCGGCCCGTTGCCCTCGCGCACATATTTGAAGGCAACCTCGGCGGCTTGGCGGACTTCGAGCACATCCATCCCGTTCACATCCATGCCGGGGATACGGAATGCCGATCCTCGCCGGTAAAATTCGACTTCCGCGCTCGACCGGCTAACTGCTGTGCCCATCGCATATTGATTGTTTTCAACGACAAAAACGATCGGCAAATCCCACAAGGCGGCCATGTTCATCGTCTCGTAGACCTGGCCCTGGTTCGCGGCACCATCGCCGAAATAAGCGAGACACAGGCCGCCATCGCCGGAATATTTGTGGCTCAAGGCAAGCCCGCCACCCAGCGACACCTGCGCGCCGACGATACCATGCCCGCCGTAAAATTTGTGCTCGGTGCTGAACATATGCATCGAGCCGCCCTTGCCTTTGGAAATACCGGCGGCGCGGCCGGTAAGTTCGGCCATGATGACATTGGGATCGATGCCGTAGGCCAGCATATGGCCATGATCGCGATAGCCCGTGATCACGCTGTCGCGATCATTATCGAGCGCGGACTGGAGGCCGATGGCGACCGCTTCCTGCCCGATATACAAGTGGCAACACCCGCCAATAAGGCCCAAACCATAAAGCTGACCGGCCTTCTCTTCGAACCGGCGGATGAGCAGCATCTGTTCATACAGCGCGAGCAATTGCTCTTCGCTAGCCTTGTAGCGGCGCTCCTTCTCGAACTCTTCCTGCAGCAATTGCAGGCGAAACGCGTCGTTGGCGGCAGGCTTTTCGGCGGCCTTCCCGGCTGCGGGGCGCTTGCCCATGGAACGCGTGGTGCTGGCTTTGGCCAAGTCTAATCCCCTAAAATTATGCTCGAGGCTCCTGCCACGCGGTTGCGGTCCATGCAACGCCGCGTTTCAGCTTTGAACCAGATTGGAAAATTTAATTTAACCCAAGTGCCAGTGGCCTCAGTCAAGGTTGACGACATACTCGTCTGGATGCGCCACGTTCAAGCCTCCACGAACCAGCTCAGTTGCCAGATCGGGATCGACATTGTCGGGATCGAGAAGGTCCTTGCGGTTTTCCAGCGTCGCCCGCTCCTTCTGCAACAGGGCGATACGCTGCTCATGTGCTTCGAGTTTCGCGGTATTCTCACTCCACGCAATGATGCCGGCGGGGCCAAAAACAGCCAGACCGCCAATCGCACAAAGAACCAGAAGTGCCGTTGCATTGACTGCGCGTTCGCGGCGCATCTGGTCCTTGGTGGCAATCAGGTTCATATTTTTCTTGAATCATACAAGTGACGGCGATTCAAGCAGAAATTGTCCGGGTGCCCAAAACATTCGGCAAAACCCCTGCCCCACCCCGGGGGCCCGGCTGACGCGCATGTTCGGCTGGCTTACTGAACCGTGACTTCAAACGTGATCGCAGCGGTATCGCCGTCTGCAAGCTCGGCCACGGTCATGCCGATTTCCCCGGCGGCAAACGATGCGCCGATCGGATCAAGCTCGTCTGCCCCTGTGGCATCGGCATCCTCGGGAACTGAAGCTGTCGAGCAGGTCGCGCCCGACAGGAGCGTGTTGGGGTTATAGACCACACTGGCTGGTAGAGTATCGCTGGCGGTGATGTCACGCGCGGTTGCGCTGCCTGCGTTTGTGATCTGGATGCAATAGCGCAGCACTGCACCGGGAATGGCGAAGGGATCGTCAGAGCCACCGGTAAGCCCATCGCTGATGATCGTGCTCGATTTGGTGACAAGCAGATCGGCG
>DAIQNS010000097.1:4280-7968 GCA_036788315.1 Alteraurantiacibacter sp.
AGGTGAACAGACCGGGGAACTGGATCGCCTGGCCGTCGGGGTCAGCAGGGGCCAGAGAGTGATTGCCATATTCGATGATGATCGTGTCAACGGCATCGGTGAAAGTGACAACGACATTGCCATTGGCCTGCGCATCGCCTGATGTAGCATCGCCAAAAGCCTGATTGCCGATAACATAATTGGAGATGCCATTGGTCAACACCGGATTGGCGCTCGGCGCGCCGCCGCGCTGGCCCGTCACACGGATATAATCGGCAAAATCATTGGGCGCATAATCGACATCGAAAATGGTGAACTGCACGCCGTCTGTCACTTCGCCCAGATCTATGGTGATGGTGGCAAGCTGCGCGATTGCGGTAAATTCCACCGCAACCGAGAGCGAGAGAACACCTTGCGCGGCAGTGGTGAGGCGCGGGTGCACGCCGCCGTATGCGGGGATCGACAGCCAGCTTGCGCCCGCGGGGAGCGCCAGGTTCCAATTGACCGGACCCATTCCGGGAACGGTAACGAGGCTGCTGCTATTGCCTGCGCCCCAGTCGCCCGGCGACCATGCGAAAGGCAGGCTTCCGTTTGGGCACGAAAGTACAGGTGCTACCCCGGCGACGCGTGAGCCGCCCACAGTGAAGATGGCGATGGCATAATCGTCCTCTGTCACAATGCCATTGCCAGGGGTGGAATCGGGATCGTTCTCGTCAGCGCTGATGATCTCGGCGATATTCGCGACTGTCGCGCCCGCGCTGGCATTAACGACGGCCTGGATGAGTAGCTGTCGGCTTTGCCCCGGCGCGATCGAAGGCAAGGTCCACAGCCCGGTTGCAGGATTGTAGCTACCGTAGCCTGTATGCGAGACATATTGCGCCCCGGCAGGCAGAAGGTCGAGCACGGTCGCGCCCGTTGTCCGGTCGCTTGCTGCATTGTTGGTGACGGTCAGCGTGTAGGTGATGCTGGCGAAATTGGCCGGGCTTGGCGAGCTTACCGTCTTGGTCAGCGAGAGATCGGCAAAATCGGTGAGCGCGCCCCCGCTTGTCAGATAGAGAACCGCGTGCCGGAAATTGCCGCTGTCCTGCGCGAACTGATCGCACAGCTCGAGCGTCCAGGTGCCGTTGCTGGCCTTCCCGTCGAAAGCCGAAAGCGGATTGTTCGGGTTGAAATTGTGTTGAAAGCCGCCGCTTCCTGTAAGGCTCGTGGAGTGATTGACGTTGTTGCCATCGGTGTTCACGACCTGCGTGCCCTCATCATTGAGGCGCACGTTGAAATTGTCACCGCCAATCGAGCCGCTGCCATTGACGAGCCGCACCCGCGTGCCGTCAGGATGCTGGAGCGTCATCACGAGATCGCCGCGATAACTATGCGTTACAAGCACGCCGAGATCGACATCAGAGATGATAAAGGCATCGTTGACGGTAAAATTGACATCGAGCGGGTTCGAACACGGCGCAGCCGTTTCGTTCAGCGGGGCATCGACAGTATTGGTATAAGTGAAGCTTTGCGCCAGTGCCTGACTGGTGCTGCATATCGCCATCAGCGCTGCGAAAACTGCGCCCAGCCTGCGTGCTATCGACCGTCCCCATGCTCGCTGACCCATAAGCGCGGTGCTAGCCCGCCGATGGTTAAGGGCGGGTAACCATGCGCGCCATGCGGGGATCAAGCGCGCGCTCATCGGCCAAAGCCCATGGCGGCAAAGGTATCGTCGTCGAACTTCACGCGGAGCGTTGCGAAGAGGCCGCGGTCGGTAAAGCGCGCCTCCTCGAAGTCGGGATCGCGGAAGCCGGTGATATTGTAGCCGACGCTGACCAGCACATTCTTGACAGGCACGATGCCGATCTCTGGCCCGATGGCAAAGCTCGTCGTTCCGCTATCGCGATCATGACGCGCGCTCGCCCGGCCGCCGATCTCGACGCGGTGGCCGATCCCGAGGCGCAAATCGATCCCGCCAAGCAGGCTGGTGCCGCCGATATCGAGCGCTTCGACCCGGTCGAAGGAATGGCGCACACCGGCAAACACCGCGACTTCGCTGCGACTTTGCTCGGTGTCATCATCAGTCAGTGTCCAGTTGGTCGAGACACTGATGAGCACGCGCCGCAGCTTTGCATCGCCATCGACCAGCAAGGCGGTCTGCCCCGCTGCGCCCACTTCGCCGCCATTGGCGCCGGTCACTTCGTCGCTGCGATATTCCAGCTTGCCGAGCATCGCAAATTCGCTGTCAGCCGGGCGGTGAGCAAGTGAAACGGCAGCGTCGAGAATTTCGGTGGTGCCGCCCGCCTGGGCCTTCGCCCGCGTCCAGGTCAGGCCGCTGCCAATCACGCTGCCATTGCCCAGGCTGCGGATCGCAGCGACATCAATGCCCTTGCGATCAGCGAACTCGCCATCGCGATATTCACCGCGCAGCCGCGCATTCCACAAATCCGCTCTCCACGAAGCGCCCAGCGTGAGCGCAGTGAAATCTTCGCCAAGCGAGCCGCCCGAGCCCGAGCCATTGCCAAGCTGGCCCCCGCTCGCGACCGGACGTGCAGGATCGATGACATCGCTTGCGGCAATTCCTCCGGCCAGCGTGCGGTTGCTGTCGAGCGTTGCATCGAGCACCAGTTGCTCGGTCAAGCGGAACGAATGGCCTAGCGAGAAGGCGGCGAAGGTGCGGTTGCTGTCGGCGGCCAGATTGGCCCCGGCAAAGCGCTCCTGCCCAATGGCGGTCACCATTGTCCCGCCGTCCCAGGGGGTGATTTCGGCGCCGATGCGCAGCGAATTGGCATCGATGGCATCGCCGCGCGCCATTTCCCAGCTTCCAATGGCGCGCACCGACTGTGTTACGTTGTAGCGTGCGCCAATTGTGTGGCGGGCGGGCAAGTCGATATTGGCAGTATCGGTGAGCGGGATGCTGCTCGTGCCGCTGATCTCGAGCTGATTGTCGAGCAGGCGCTGGCTTGCGCCTGCCTGCAGCACGGTCGAGCTGGCGCTCGTACCGTCGGCAAATTCGTCGGTAATGTGGGCAAGGCCGATATGTGCATCGGTGGTGCCGCGGCGCCAGGCTGCGCGCACTTCGCCGGCCTGGCGTTTTCTGCGTTCCTCAAGTGCCAGCTCGTGCCATGCGCCTGCCACCAGCGTCAGCTCCTCGCTCGCGCTCCAGCGCGCATCTGCGCCGACTTTCCTGCGCCCGCGCTCGGACAGGTTCTGCTGGTTCAATCCGAAATCCTCGTCGGACTGGCGGACGTAGGCGAGGAAATCCAGATCGCCTGAATGATGTTCGATTTCGGCAAGAAAGGCTTCGGAGGAGGCAATGCCGTTATCGCTAAACGCCGCTTCACCGCGAATTTCGGTCTTCTCCCCGAGGCGCAAGCGCACATCGAGCGAGCCCAGATCGGTGCGCTGCGCTTCGCCCTTGTCGGTGATGCCGGTCGCACCGATCCGCAGATTGCCGCCCGCACTGGTCCAGGACGCGCGAGCGCCGCCGTTCCATTCCTGCTCGCCAATGGCATCGACTTCGAAATTGATGATGACGAAGCGCGGGTTGAACGCTGCATCGCGGCTGAGCACGGGTTGGGCAAAAGTGATCGTGCCCGCAAGCAGATCGATGTCATAATCTATAAAGCGGACAAGCTCGCGCCGCTCGATGATCAGTTCGCTGCGCAGACGGTCGCGCACCTCGATGGTGACGATCTCGCTGTTGGGTACAATCCGGCGGCTCGCCAGG
>DAIQNS010000098.1:0-4705 GCA_036788315.1 Alteraurantiacibacter sp.
CACGCGCTTGGCGCGCTCCTGCCCGATCACGTAATCGTTGAGCGTATCGCAAATCTCGTGCGGGGTGGCGATTTCGCCATCCTTCTTGCCCGCGATGCCGTTCTTGGCTTCTTCGCGGATGATATCGTTGCACAATTCCACGCATTCATCGCAAATGAACACGGTGGGGCCAGCAATCAGCTTGCGCACTTCATGCTGCGACTTCCCGCAGAAGCTGCAGTAGAGGGTGCTTTTGCTGTCAGATCCGCTCAATTTCGTCATAGCCTCTTTCAATACGCCCCTTTTGCAATGGTGCAAGCGTGCCGGGGAGTGCAAGCGCGCCGGGAATCGCCACGGGCCAATCTAGGCCGCTCTTTCCCAATATCAAACACCCACAAGCTAATACCCCTGCCTTGCTCCAGCCTGAAGAGGAAGGGTTGCCAAACTGCTACAGTTCTGCGCGCCGCGTTAACAAGGCCAGGCAGGCCGCTATCGGGCGCGAGCAATTACTCCGGTGCACCGCCTGTGCCCTTGATCACGCCGGCCGGATCGGACTTGGGACGATGTGCGAAAACTTCGTCCACAATGCCGAAAGCCTTGGCTTCATCGGCTTCGAGGAAAGTGTCACGGTCCATCGCACGTTCGATATCTTCGAGCGCCTTGCCGGTGTATTTGACGTAAAGATCGTTCATCCGCGCCCTGATGCGCAGGATTTCCTTGGCCTGGATTTCAATATCCGATGCCATGCCGCGCGCTCCGCCCGATGGCTGGTGAACCATGATCCGGGCATTGGGAAGCGCAACGCGCATGCCCGGTTCGCCTGCGGCCAGCAGGAAGCTGCCCATCGAGGCAGCCTGGCCGATGCACACGGTGCGCACCTTGGGCTTGATGTATTGCATGGTGTCATGGATCGCCATGCCCGCGGTCACCACGCCGCCGGGCGAGTTGATATACATCGAGATGTCCTGCGAATTCTCGCTTTCGAGGAACAGCAGCTGGGCGACAATGAGCGACGCCATATTGTCTTCCACGCCGCCGGTGATGAACACGATGCGTTCACGCAAAAGGCGGCTGAAAATATCAAAGCTGCGCTCGCCACGGCTGGTCGATTCGACCACCATCGGCACCAGCGCGCCAGTTACAGGATCGGTGGAAAAACGGTCTCTGGAATCACCGAACAGGTCCAACATCAATATTCCTCTCGTCGTCAAGCTCGTGGGGCTATGTCGCGTCTCGGTTCCATATGTTCAAGAGGCTTAACCCTTTGTCTTGTGCATGGGCGGGTTTCTGCGCATCACAGGGGGCATGGACCTCTGGAAAATATCGCTCGCTACAGCCTTGCTGGCTGGCACCGCCCCGCTCGCCGCGCAGGAGATGCCGCCAGTTCCGGCGCCGGCGATTCTGGAGGATGCGGTGAAGGCGCAGACAGGTGATGGGTGGACGCCAGAGGGGGAAGGGCAAGCCTATCTTGACCGCATTCGTGCGATCAATGATCAAGGTCTAACCCTCAAGGCAGTGATTTTTGTGAATGAGGATGTATGGCAAGATGCTTTCCGCATCTCACATGGGGAAGGCATTCTCCTGGGGCGCACCATCCTCGTCAAAGACAATATCGAAACCAGCGAATGGGCCACGACTGCCGGATCGCTGGCTCTGGAGTGGAACGCGACCGATCGCGATGCGCCGCTTATCGCCAATATCCGCGCCAATGGAGGCGTGATCCTCGGCAAGACCAATCTTTCCGAATGGGCGAACTTTCGCAGCACCAATTCCTCCTCGGGCTGGAGCGCGGTAGGCGGGCAGACGCGCAATGCCCATGCCACCGACCGCAGCCCTTGCGGCTCCTCCTCGGGCAGCGCAGTCGCAGTCGCAGCGGGGATGAGCTGGGCCGCGATCGGCACCGAAACGGACGGCTCGATTACCTGCCCCGCCGCGGTGAACGGCATTGTCGGCTTCAAGCCCACGGTCGGCATGGTCAGCCGCACGCATATCGTGCCGATCAGCGTCTCGCAGGATACCGCCGGGCCGATGGCGCAGACCGTGTTCGATGCGGCTTTGCTGCTCACGGCCATGGCGGGCAGCGATCCGCTCGATCCTGCCACCGCCGGAGCTGATGATTTCGCGCGCGATTTCACCGCCGGTCTTGCCGAGGCCAGCCTAGCGGGTGTGCGCATTGGCGTCTTGCGCCAGCAGGCGGGCGATAATGCCAAGGTCACCGCGCTGTTCGACGCCGCGCTTGCCGATATGGCGCGGGCAGGGGCCGTGCTCGTCGAGGTGGACTACACGCCCGAGGAGAGCATGTGGGCGGATGAATATACCGTGCTGTTGTATGAATTTCGCGAGGGACTCGATGCTTATCTCGCGTCCTCGCCTGCGGATATTCCGGTGCGCAGCCTTGCCGATGTGATCGCGTGGAACGTGGCCAATGCCGAGAGCGAATTGCGCTGGTTCGGGCAGGAGATTTTCCTCGAAGCCGCGCAGACCACCGACCGCGAAACCTACCAAGCGGCGCGCGCCAATTCCTTGCGCCTTGCCGGGGCGGAGGGGATCGACCGGCTGCTGGCCGAACACGATGTCGCCCTGCTTGTTGCGCCAACATTGGGCCCGGCATGGAAGATCGATCTGGTACTGGGCGACCGTCCGGGCGACGGGATTGGCGCAGGCTCGCTCGCGGCAATTGCAGGCTATCCGCATTTGACCGTGCCGATGGGCGCGGTCGAAGGCCTGCCCGTGGGCTTGTCCTTCATCAGCCACAAATGGAGCGATCATCGCGTGCTGCAAGCGGGCACGGCCTATGAGAGCGTGCGCACTACAGAGCTCGCAGAGCCGAGCTTCCAGCCCTGGTCGCCTGGCAGCGACTAACCGGGTGACGGGCAGCCTTAAGCGCCGCCCGTCACACCAGACTTACTTGGTCGCGGCTGGCTTCTTGGCCGGGGCTTTCATTGCAGCAGGCTTCTTGGCTGGTGCTGCATCTTCGGCAGCAGCCTTGGCCGGGGCCTTCTTGGCGGGAGCTTTCTTGGCCGGAGCCTTGGCCTCGGCATCTGCCTTGGCAGCGGGCTTCTTGGCCGCAGCTTTCTTCGCGGGGGCCTTCTTCTTTGCAGCGGGCTTCGCGAGCACCTTCTGGGCGGCCTCTTCCTCTTCGGCTTCGATCGCGGCTTCGAGTTCCTCGCGGGTAACCTCTCGCTCGGTCACTTCGGCCTTGTCGAACAGGAAGTCGACCACCTTGTCTTCATACAGCGGCGCGCGCAATTGCGCCTGCGCCATCGGCTCGTTGCGGATGTATTCCACAAAGCGCTGACGATCTTCGGGGCGATATTGCTGTGCTGCCTGCTGGATCAGCATCTGCATTTCCTGCGCGCTGATCTCGACGCTGTTCTTCTGGCCGATTTCGGACAGCAGCAGGCCAAGGCGCACGCGGCGCTCGGCAATGCGCTTGTAATCGTCCTTCTCGGCTTCGATTTCCTTCAGCGCGGCTGCGGGATCTTCTTCCTTGGCGGCTTCGGCCTGAAGCTGCTGCCAGATTTGTTCGAACTCGGCTTCGACCATGGTGGGCGGAACCGGGAAGTCATGATCGGCAGCGAGCCTGTCAAGCAGCTGACGCTTCATCTGCGTGCGCGTGAGGCCAGCGGATTCCTGCTCGATCTGGCCTTTCATCAGGCCCTGCAATTGCTCGAGCCCTTCAAGCCCGAGGCCCTTGGCGAAATCATCATCGATCTTGCTTTCGGCCTCGACCTTGACCTGCTTCACGGTCACGTCGAACTCGGCTTCCTTGCCTTTGAGGCTCTCGGCCGGATAATCCGCGGGGAAAGTCACGGTGATGGTCTTGGCATCGCCGGTTTTCACGCCGGTCAGCTGCTCTTCGAAGCCGGGGATGAACTGGCCCGAGCCGATCACCAGCGGGGCATCTTCAGCCTTGCCGCCTTCGAACTCGACGCCGTCGACGCGGCCCACGAAATCGATGATGATCTGGTCGCCATCGGCGGCCTTCCTGGTCTTGGGCGCGTCCTTGTAGCTTTTCTGGCCTTCGGCCAGCTTGGCAAGCGCTTCATCGAGCTGCGCATCGCTGACCGGAACCACCAGCTTTTCGAGCTTGAGCCCGTCAAGCGACGGCGCCTCGATCTCGGGCAGCACTTCAACTTCGACAGTCAGCTCGGCGTCCTTGCCTTGCTCGTAGCCATCGACCATTTCGATCTTGGGCTGGAGCGCGGGGCGCAGCTTGTTGTCCTTGATCAGCGTGTCGATCGATTCGCGCACGGTGTTGTTGAGCACATCGGCGTGGATTGCATCATTGTGCATCTTGCGCACGAGATTGGCGGGCACCTTGCCGGGGCGGAAGCCGGGCATCTTGACCTGCGGGGCGACCTTTTTCACCTCGGCATCGATTTTGGCGTCGATATCCTTGGCCGAAATCCTCACCGAATATCCGCGCTTCAGGCCTTCATTGGTGGTCTCAACGATTTGCATTCAACGTGCCTTTTCTCATGTCCTCTAAGCCGGCCCGCATTCCCCCGCAGTAAGGAGGAGAAAGCGCGCCGGAAACTGGTGCGGGCGAAGGGACTCGAACCCCCACATCTTGCGATACTGGTACCTAAAACCAGCGCGTCTACCAATTCCGCCACGCCCGCGGCCCGACGTCTGGCGCCAAGGCAATTGCTTGCCCCTGCGCTAAATGAAGCGGTGCCCTTATAAGGGCGCAACGAAAAGGGCAAGCGGACACATTGCAATT
>DAIQNS010000098.1:4715-7916 GCA_036788315.1 Alteraurantiacibacter sp.
CCCATGACTGACGAAACACCGCAAACCCCGCCCGCCGACACAGCGCCTGCCACAAGCGGGTCCGCCAACGACGTTCCGCCCGATCGCCTTGCCATCGATCCGCGCAGCCCCGATTTCGACGGCGATGCGCTGGGCCGCGGTGTGGGCATCCGCTTCAAGGAGCGGGTGCGCAAGGATATCGAGGCTTATTGCATCTCCGAGGGCTGGGTGCGCGTGCAGGCGGGCAAGGCACTTGACCGCAAGGGGCGCCCGCTCACGATCAAGCTGACCGGCCCGGTCGAGGCATGGTTCGAGGATCTGGGCGAGAACCCGCCGGTTGCGAAAGCCTGATCGCCTCAAGCAAAACCCGCTCGCCCTGAGCCTGTCGAAGGGCTGCACTTCCTCCCCCCGGCCAAAGCCAGAAGGAAAAGCAGTCCTTCGCCAGGCTCAGGACGAACGGCTTCTTTGAATTAAACGATCGGATCGCGCGGATCGTCGTATTCGGGATGCTTCGAGGTCATGCGCAAGATCGTGTAGCCGAGCACCGCTGAGATCAGCGAGCCGATGAGAATGCCGATCTTGGCCTCATCGCGCAGCAGCCGGGCAAGATCGCTCGAACCCGGAAAGGCCAGCTCGCCGATGAACAGGCTCATCGTGAAGCCAATCCCGCACAAGACGGACACGCCCCATATCTCGGCCCAGGAACATCCCACAGGCTTGGCCACGATGCGCAGCTTGACCGCTGCCCAGACCATGCTGAAGATCCCGATCTGCTTGCCCAGAACCAGCCCGGCGGCGACCGCAAGCGGCAGCGGATCGAGCAGCGCGTCCATCCCGATGCCTGACAAATTCACCCCGGCATTGGCAAAGCCGAACAAGGGCACCACGAAATAGGCGTTCCACGGCAAGAGGCTGTGCTCCATATCCTCCAGCATGGAATTGCTGTCGCGGCGGTGCATCGGGATCATGAATGCGGCAAGTACGCCTGCAATGGTGGCATGAACGCCCGAGTAGAGCACGCAATACCACAGCGCCACGGTGGCAATGACGAAGGGTATTGCCGAGCCGACGCGCAGCCGGTTCATGATGAACATGATCGCGAGGATGCTGGCGGACAAGGCCAGATAGAACAGCTTGATCTCTTCTGTGTAAAATACCGCGATGATTGCCACAGCGCCGATGTCATCGACAATCGCCACGGTGAGCAGGAACAATCGCAAGGGCGCGGGAACGCGGGTTCCGAGCAAGCCGACAACGCCCATCGCAAAGGCGATGTCGGTTGCCGCAGGGATCGCCCAGCCGCGCGCAAGGTTCGGTTCACCGCCGGCAAACAACATGTAGACCGCCGCAGGTGCGGCCATGCCGGCAATTGCGGCGAGGATCGGCAGGTTGCGCGCCTTGGGATCGGACAGATTGCCGCTGATCAATTCGCGTTTCACTTCGAGGCCAACCACGAAGAAGAAGATCACCATCAGACCATCGTTGATCCACAGGTGCATCGTGTTGAGATAAAACGTCTCCTTGGGCCACAAGTAGCCGTTGAAGAGATCGAAATAAGACCCCGCGACGCCTGAATTGGCCACGATAAGCGCGGCAATTGCCACGGCGATCAACAAGATGCCCTGGAAGGCATCGGCCTTGAACAGGGCCTGGAACGGGCGAACGACGGTTTGGGTCAGGGATTTGGGAGGAGCCATGGCGCGCTCCTTTTTCGCAAAATGCGCAAGGATGCAAGCCCGCGTCGCGATTTGGCCCGTTTGGCCGATGACCGGCGGGTGGGCAGGCGGGTCGGCAGGCGGGTCGGCAGGCGATGAATAATCGCGGTGGTTAATTCCGGGTATGGGATCGCGGCTTTTGTGCTTTGCAACAAGTCCGGCAAGAGATAGCCTTGTTAAATCCGCGTAGTAAGGGGTTGCAACGCATGGGGCTTGGGGCTCTGGCCGCTTTGGAGTGGCTGGCTCTGATCGAACGGGAATTGCTCCTGTTCGCTGGGGTTTTCTTCTTGATCGGCGCGATCGACGAATTCGCGGTGGATCTGATTTGGATCTGGTATCGTCTGACCGGGCGGGCGCAGACGCTGATCATGCCGCTTGACGATCTGCCTTACAGAAACCTTGCAGGCCATGCCGCCATCATGATCCCCACCTGGCAGGAAGACCGGGTGATCGGCCATACCATCGCCCATGCGCTGAGCGTGTGGAAACATGCCCAGTTGCGCATCTATGTGGGCTGCTATCGCAATGACCAGGCGACGATCGATGCGGTGCTGCGGGCAGTGGGCAGCGATCCGCGCGTGCGCATCGTCATCAACGACCGCGAGGGCCCGACCAGCAAGGCGGATTGCCTCAATCGCCTGTACGCGGCGATGGAGCAAGACGAGCGCCGCCGCGGCGTGCGCATGCACATGGTGCTGCTGCACGATGCCGAGGATATGGTCGATCCCGCCGCGTTGGCCTTGCTCGACAAGGCAATCGAACGCGCCGATTTCGTGCAATTGCCTGTTCTGCCTGTCCCGCAGGAACAATCGCGCTGGATCGGCAGCCATTATTGCGAGGAATTCGCCGAGGCGCATGCCAAGGGCCTGCTGGTGCGCAGCGAGCTGGTCGGCAGCTTGCCGGCCGCCGGGGTGGGCTGCGCGTTCTCGCGCGATGTGCTGGCAAGAGTAGCAGAGCACGAGGGCAGCACCGGCCCCTTCTCGACCGAATCGCTGACCGAGGATTACGAGCTTGGCCTGCGCATTGCGGCCATGGGCGGTCGCTCGCGCTTGCTGAGAGTGCGCGGCGAAAACGGCCGATTGGTGGCAACGCGCGCCTATTTCCCTGACCGGCTGGAAACCTCGGTGCGGCAGAAGGCGCGCTGGATCCATGGCATAGCTTTTCAGGGCTGGGACCGGCTGGGCTGGGGCGGCTCGTTCTGCGCGCGGTGGATGCATCTGCGCGACCGGCGCGGGCCGTTCAGCGCGGTGGTGCTCGCAAGCGGATATCTGCTGCTGCTGATTGCCGGCATCTCCTTCCTCATCACGCTATTTGGATACGGACGCGTGTTGGAGCCAACGCCGCTCGCGCTGTTCCTGATCTATGCCAATCTGGCGAGTTTCAGCTGGCGCGGGGCAGTTCGCTTTGCCTTCACCGCGCGCGAATATGGCTGGCGCGAGGGCCTGCGCGCGGTCTTGCGCATACCGCTTGCCAATGTGATTGCCGTCATGGCCGCGCGGCGCGCCCT
>DAIQNS010000099.1:0-7904 GCA_036788315.1 Alteraurantiacibacter sp.
GAAGTCACCGCCTCGGATCGGTTGCACCGCATCATTGAGCAGGCGGACCGCAGCGACATTGCTCGATTGGGCAAAGGCATCCGCAAGCGTGATCTCCTCGGAATAGCGTCCGCGCGAATTGCGCGGGCGATAGCTGCCCTCGGTAATCTCGGTATTGGCGATGAGATCATCGGGCACCCAGCCGTTCTGCAATGCCGCCAGATAGACAAACAGCTTGAAGGTCGATCCGGGCTGGCGGCGGGCCTGCGTCGCGCGGTTGAAGGGGCTTTGCGCGTAATCCTTGCCGCCGATCATAGCGACCACTTCGCCCGTCGGGCGCATCGCCACCAGCGCCACCTGTGCATCGCCCAGAGCCGCGCGCGAGGTGACGCGGCGCGCAAGGTTCTGCAGGCGCGAATCGAGCGTCGTGGTAAGTGTCTGCCGGACATAGCCGCCTTCGGCCAGCCGCCTCGCTTCGGGCAGCGCCCAGTCGGCAAAATAGGTGCCGGTAGGCAGATCATTGCTCGTGCGCACATCGAGGCCGGGCACGCGCAGCGCATCGGCCTCGGCCTGGCTGAGATAGCCTGCCGCGACCATCGACTGCTTGACGAGCGCAAAGCGCTGCGCAGCAAGATCGGGATTGCGCGTGGGCGCCAGTCGGCTGGGTGCCTGAAGCAGGCCCGCGAGCATCGCCGCCTGTTCGGGCCGCAACTTCTCGGGATGGCGATAGAAATAATGCAAGCTGGCCGCCCGCAGGCCGTACATGTTGTCGCCGAAATAGGCATTGGAGAGATAGCGTTCGAGAATCTCGTCCTTGGTCAGCCACGCCTCGAGCCAGAACGCGATCAGCGCCTCGCGGGCCTTGCGCGTGAGCGAGCGTTCGGGGGTGAGGAAAGTGAACTTGGCCAGCTGCTGCGTGATTGTGCTGCCCCCGCCGTGCCCCGTCCAGGCCGCGCGCGCGATGCCGCGCGGGTCTACGCCCCAGTGACTGTAGAACCGTCGGTCCTCGATCGCCAGGAACGGCTGCCAGACGTGATCGGGCAGATCGGCCACGCGCACCGGCTCGTCGACCACCGCGCCATTGCGGGCAATCGGCGTGCCATCGGCGGCAAGCAGGGTTATCTCAGGCGGCGCAATGGGTTCGAGCGATTTGGACAAGGGCGCGGTGAAAGCGAGATAGGCAATGAGCAGGAAAAAGCCGAGCAGCAGCGCGGCAAGGATGCGCGCTGCCCACCACAGGCGCGAACGGCCGCGGGCATAATCTGGCAGACGGCGCTTCCACCCTGCTTCCTCGCGCCGGATGACTGTTCTGGAATAGGGATCGAAATCATCCTCGTCGGGATCATCAGCCGGCGACCCTGAAGGAGACCCCAAAGGAGACCATGGCGCATTTTCCAATGCCAGATCGCGCCGCGCCCAGCTTTCGGGCTCCGCTTCCTCTCGCTTTTTCCTGAACCAGCGTGACATCGTCAGCCGTGTTAGCAGTATAACACAGTCAAGGCGAGCGGCTTATTCACGCATCTGGCCATCGTCTGCCACCATCGGCCCATTGAACAAGGTCCCGAAAAAGTCGCCTGCCAGCCATGCCGGACGCGCATCCATATTGGCGACATTGCGCGCAATCCGGTAATTCACATCGGCGAACCGGCGCAATTGCTCCCAATCAACGAGATCGGCCTCATCGCTCACCTGATGATAATGGCGCGCCAGAAATGCCGCCTGCCCCTCCGCGCCCGCGCCTGCGGTTCCGGTCTTGAGATAGATCGCGGGAACGCCGGTCTGGATATAGCTGTACTGGTCCGAGCGCACGAAGAGGCCAAGCTCAGGCTCCGGGTCGGGGCTGAGCGTGAGGCCCGCTTCCTCGACTGCTGCCTGCACGTAAGGGAAGATGTTCGAACGCTCCGCGCCAAAGGCATTCACATCCTCGAACCGGTAAGTGAGGATCGGCATGTCGAGATTGATATTCACCGCCAGCGAAGCGCCTTCGGGAAGACCAGGATTGTGCGCGTGATACGAGGAGCCGAGCAGCCCCTTCTCCTCAGCCGCAAGCGCGACGAACATCACCGGGCGGCGCGGCGGATTTGCCGCGAGCAGGCGCGCGACTTCGAGCATGGCGGCGACGCCGGTGGCATTGTCCATCGCCCCGTTGAAAATCGCATCATCCCCCTCTTTCACGGTCGGCCCCATGCCTTCGTGATCGAGATGGGCGGTGAGCACGACATACTGGTCCGCCAGGCTCGGGTCGCTGCCGGGGAGAATGCCGATCACATTATGGTCGGTGAAGCGCTCGATGGTGTTTTCATAGGTGATGCGCGCCCTTGCTTTCATTGCAAAGCTGGGCATTTCGGCGCGTTCGCTCTGTTCGGCGGCCAGCAGATCATCGTAATCGAACCGCTCGGCCGCGAGCAGGCGGCGCGACAATTCGGGCGACAGGACCACGCCCGCGCGGATTTTGGGCGCGGCACTGTAAGGCTCGCCCTCGGGGCTGACCCAGGTCATCGCATCGCCGCCGCTGGCGCTTTGCGCGGCTGCGGGAAAGCGCGTGATCCGGTCGATCGCTGGTGTCCACAAGAGGACCGAGCCGATCGCACCCCGTTCGGAAAGGCGTTGCGCAGTGCTGGCACGCAAATGCGCGAGCTCTTCATTGTTGAGGTAGGAAGGAGCACCAAACACGCGCACCGCAATCCTGCCCTTGAGATTGACGCCGGCAAAATCGTCGCGCCCATGCTCGGGCAGATCCAGACCATAGCCGACAAATACCAGCCGAGCGGCAATATCCCCCTCGCTGGAGCGCGGGGAGCCGCCACCGTAGAAATCGACATAGGCCTCGCCGCTGATTTCCTCGCCATCGATCGTCAGCGTGAGCGTGGGCAGGCGCGCATCGCGGCTTTTCTGCAAGGTAACTGCCTGGAAATAGGTGTCCGCCTCATGGCCGGGCACAAGGCCGATACTGGCAAAACGCCCCGCGACATACCCCGCCGCCGCTGCATAGCCGCGCGTTCCCGCCTCGCGCCCCTCCATGTCGTCCGCCGCCAGAATGCGCACATCGCGCTCGAGCACGGCGCGGTTGGCCGTGTTGGCAAGCGCAGGCGCGGCGAGAAGCGCAGGCAAAACAACGGAAAGCAGACACAGTCGAAGCATGAAAACGCAATACCCCAGGAGAGATGCGAAGACGCCGATGGTACTACGAGCAAGGAATGTGCGCGAGGAATTTCGCCCGGAAAACGGAGAGCTTAAGCGGCTCAGCCCTTGCCGACAACGCTTTCAGGCAAATCCTCGCCGAACACGCGCTGGTAATATTCCGCCACCAGCATCCGCTCGGCCTCGTCGCATTTGTTCAGGAACGAGAGGCGGAAGGCGAAGCCGGTGTTGCCAAGGATCTCGGCGTTCTGCGCCCAGGTGATGACCGTGCGCGGGCTCATCACCGTGCTGATGTCGCCGTTCATGAAACCCTGGCGCGACAAGTCCGCCACTTTGATCATGTCCGCCACCAGTGCCTTTTTGAGCGTGGTCTTGGCGCTCACGATTGCCAGCTCAGTCTCGGCGGGCAAATAATTGAGGCCGACAACCATGTTCCAGCGGTCCATCTGGCCCTGGTTGATTGCCTGCGTGCCGTGATAAAGCCCCGAAGTATCGCCCAGCCCGACCGTATTGGCGGTCGCAAACAGGCGGAAATGCGGATCGGGGCGGATCACGCGGTTCTGGTCGAGCAAAGTCAGCTTGCCCGCCTGTTCGAGCACACGCTGGATCACGAACATCACATCAGGGCGGCCTGCGTCATATTCGTCGAACACGAGCGCAACGGGGTGCTGCAGGGCCCATGGCAAAAGCCCTTCGCGAAATTCGGTGACCTGCAAGCCATCGCGCAGGACAATGGCATCGCGTCCGATGAGATCGATGCGGCTGATATGCGCGTCCAGATTGATACGGATCGTGGGCCAGTTGAGGCGCGCTGCGACCTGCTCAATATGCGTGGATTTTCCGGTGCCGTGATAGCCCTGGATCATCACCCGCCGGTTGAAGGCGAAGCCTGCAAGGATGGCGAGCGTGGTATCGGCATCGAACACATAGCTCTCGTCGAGATCGGGCACGCGTTCGTCTGCCTGCGAAAAGGCGGGCACCTGCATGTCTATATCAATGCCAAAGGTTTCACGGGCGTCGCGCGTGATATCGGGCGCGGCCATGAGCGTGGTGGAGCTGGTATTGGTCATATCGTTCATCGTGCCTGTGCGCTTAGCTGCGCGCTTGCTGCACTGCAATGGTCAAGACCGGGATGGTCGCAATCCGGATTGCGCCGTTTTGGGCGGAAGCGCGAATAGGGTGAGGAAATGTTCGACGAGCGAACGGTTCCCCTCGATCTGCAATCCCGCCTCCTGTTCGAGCACCGCGAGCGGAATTCCAGCATATAGCGCGCCTGCAATCGGGCGTGCCCCGGGCGCGCGCAGCACAGCATCGCAGCCCGCGACCGGCGCGCGCCTGTTGCGGAAGAGCCCGCCAGCGATTTCGTTGCGGAACTGCTCTGTGCCGATCACCATGCCGATCTGCATGTCCGGGCTTTTGGCCAGTGGCCCCGGCAATTGCATCGTGCGCATCGAGCTCATGAGCGAGGCGTTGGAGAGCGGCAGGCCGGGATCGTGCAACTCCGACCGCGCCGCCCAGCGCCCGATTTCCATGATCGCAGGCTCGGCCTGATAGCCCCACAGCGTCAGCCCGTAAGCCTGACCCGCCGCCGGCGCTGGCAGTTCGACCCGCTCCACCACGCCCTAGCCTGTCAGTCCTTCGAGCCGCTCGGTCAGCACCTTGGCGCTGATTCCGGGCAATCCCTGCCGCAGATCGGAAAAACGGCGCGGCCCGAGCAGCAATTCGCGCACGATCAGCATCGCCCACCGCTCGCCCAGAACTTCGAGCCCGAAAGCCGTGCCGCACGCATCGCCATACCAGCGGCCATGCGATTGCGACTGCCTTTCCGCCATTTTGGTTTCTTTTTGTAACTTCATCGTTGCTTTTAGTAACTCATTGCCGCAAATCTTGCAAATCAAGCGAATCGCACTGCTTTTGCAGCTGGAGACCGGCCATGCCGAAAATGATCTTTGTGAACCTGCCCGTCGCCGATCTACCAGCCTCCATGGCATTTTACGAAGCGATCGGCTTCACCAACAATCCCGCTTTCACCAACGATGACGCGGCCTGCATGGTCCTGTCCGACACGATCATGGTCATGCTGCTGACCCATGATTTCTGGCACACCTTCACCAGCAAGAAAATTCCCGATGCGCGCACGCACGCGCAAGTCATGCTGGCGCTGAGCTATGACAGCCCGGACGAGGTCGATGCCGTGGTCCAAACGGCGGCAGCTAACGGTGGCACTGCTGATCCCAATCCCAGGCAGGAGCACGGCTTCATGTATGGCCGCAGCTTCGAAGATCCCGATGGGCATATCTGGGAGCCGCACTGGATGGACCCCGCAGCCGCCTCGGGCGAAGGCGCAGCGCCAGAAGCAGCGCGCGCATGAGTGCCGGACAGGAGATTGACGTGATGCCCAATGCCCCGAACATCACCATCAGCGCGTTCGACTGGGTGCCCGATTTCGCGCGCGGCAATGTCCGTGACCTGCCCGTGCGCTGGGCGCTCGAGGAGATCGGGCGGCCCTATTCAACCCATCTGATCGGGGCGAGCCATGCGCGCGGACCGGACTATCTCGCCTGGCAACCTTTCGATCAGGTGCCCGCTATGCGCGATGGCGCACTCGAGATGTTCGAAAGCGGCGCAATTCTCTTGTATCTCGGCGAGCAGGACGAGCGCCTCTTGCCGCGTGATCCTGCGGGACGCGCGAAGACCATCAGCTGGCTGTTCGCCGTGCTCAACACGGTAGAACCTCCACTGCGGCAAGCCGCGCTGCTGCCGCTGTTTCACGGCGACAAGCCCTGGTGCGCGGACGCGAGCGCCGCGCTCACCCCCCTCGCGGAGCAGCGGCTCCGGCGCGTGTCCGCGGCGCTTGGCGATGCAGAATGGATTGCCGGGCGCTTTTCGATCGCTGACATAATGCTGGCATTTCTCCTGCCTATGGGAGGGGCAATGCTCGAACAATTCGGCAATCTTGGCGCTTATTGCGAACGGGCCCGCGCCCGCCCGGCGTTCTTGCGCGCGTATCAGGCGCAACTCGATGATTTCACTGGTGAACCCCCTCACACTGGAGGAGTATGATCATGTACGTTCAAGGATTTCTCATTGCCGTCCCCGAGGACAAGAAAGATGCCTACACCGCCATGGCCACCAAGGCTGCGGACATGTTCAAGAGCTATGGCGTGACCGAGATTGTCGAGGCGTGGGAAGACAATGTCACCGACGGAAAAGTGACCGATTTCCGCATGGCGACCAAGGCCGAACCGGGCGAAAAGATCGTCTTTTCGTGGATGATCTGGCCCGACAAGGCGACATGCGACGCCGCTGCCGAGGCCATGAACAACGATCCCGCAATGCACGATAATTTCGGCGAAATGCCCTTTGACGGCATGCGCATGATGTGGGGCGGGTTCACCCCGATCTTCACCGCAGGACGCTGACTTCCGGCACGCTGGCCGCGCTTGACCAAAGGCAGTTTGTTCTTGTATTGTTCCGGGATGGGATGAGGCCGGGGAAGCGGCCGGAAAGGGTAGAGAAAATGACCAATCATCATGGCGATTTCGTCTGGTATGAACTCATGACCAAAGACATCGCGGCAGCGAGGGCATTTTATGGCCCCATGCTGGGCTGGACCTTTGCCGATAGCGGCATGCCCGCGATGGAATACGAAATCATCAGCATGAACGGCACCGAAATTGCTGGAATCCTGCCGCTCGATGCGGACATGGAAGCGGGCGGCGCGCAGCCCGGCTGGCTGGGCTATGTCGGGGTCGAGGATGTCGATGCCAGTGCTGCGCAAGCACGCGATGCAGGTGCGTCGATCTGGATCGAGCCGCGCGATATTCCCGGCATCGGGCGCTTCGCCTTCCTCGGCGATCCGCAAGGTGCCCCCATCTACATCATGCGCGGCAACAGCGACGAAGAAAGCCAGTCTTTCGCCAAACACGCGCCGCGCGAAGGCCATTGTGCGTGGAATGAGCTGCTGACTTCGGACCCCGCCGGAGCGGAGGAATTCTACTCCAGACTGTTCGGCTGGGAGAAGGCCGAGACGATGGATATGGGCGAGATGGGGCCTTACGCCATGTTCACCAGCAACAAGGTCATGGCCGCGGGAATGATGCGCAAGCCCGAAGAGATGCCGATGTCCGCCTGGGCCTATTACTTCCGCGTGCCCCATATTGAAGCCGCTGCGCGCTATGTAACGGCCAATGGCGGTCAGATGCTGACGCAGCCGATGGAAATACCGGGCGGGGAATTCGTCTTTCAGGGCCTCGACCCGCAGGGTGCGATGTTCTCGCTGATCGGCAAGAAGGAGGGGTGATCATGGCAGATTACACACTGTACACGCACCCAATGAGCCGCGGGCAGATTGCCCGGTGGGCGCTGCATGAGGTGGCGGCGGATTATGAGCAAGTGCTAATCGACTGGGCGAACAAGCCCGTCGCACTGATCGAAGCCAACCCGCTTGGCAAGGTGCCAACACTGGTGCACAATACCGGGCAATCCCACCTTGTCGTCACCGAGGCGGCAGCCATTTGCCACTATCTGGCAGAGATGCACCCCGATGCGAACTTGCTACCCGAAAATGCAGAAAAAGCGGACTATTTCCGTTATCTGATTTTCGCCGCCGGGCCCATGGAGCAAGCCATAGTTGCCAATGCCATGGGTTGGTGTGTGGATGATCCCAAGCGCGAGGCAACGCTGGGCTTTGGCAGCTATGAGCATGCGGTCGATGCGTTCGACGCCATGCTTTCAGACCGCGATTTCGTGTGCGGCGGGCGTTTCACCATGACCGATGTCTA
>DAIQNS010000100.1:0-7792 GCA_036788315.1 Alteraurantiacibacter sp.
GAGAGCTTCGGCAACAATTCCGGCCTTGGCCTTGCCATTGCCCGGACCATTGCCGAGGCGCATGAGGGCAGCTTGCAGGTCTGCGCGCAAGGCGCGTACAGCGGAGCCTGTGTCGAGCTTTCGTTGCCCGCGGCATGAGCGCGCCAATTCGCTTTTCATTCGGCGGGCACTGGCGCATTAGGCACACAAGATGACACAGGGCGATGATCACAAGCCGCAACGCATTGTGCTGGTCACCGGCATGCTCGGTGCAGGCAAGACCACGGCGCTGCGCGAGCTGGAAGATCTGGGCTGGGAAAGCATCGACAATTTCCCTGTGCGCCTGCTCGACCGCATCATCATGCAGGACGATACGCAGCATCCCCTCGCCATCGGGTTCGATTGCCGCACGCGCGGCTTTGATCCTGCTGAAATCATCGCGCAGGTAAAGGCGCTTGCCGCCAGCCCTGATGTCGCGCTGACCACGGTGTTCCTCGATTGCGCGGGGCAGGAGCTCGAACGCCGCTTCAACGAGACCCGCAGGCGGCACTTTCTGGCGCAGGATCGCCCGGTCACCTCAGGGATAGCGGCAGAGCGCGAATTGCTCGCCCCACTGCGCCGCTGGGCCGATATCCTCTTCGATACCTCGCAATTTTCGGTCAACGACCTCAAGATCGCGGTACGCGAACATTTCTCGCATGCTGCCCCGCGCGAGATGACTGTCACTGTTTCCAGCTTCGGCTTTTCGCGCGGGCGACCGCCGGCCGCCGACCTGATGTTCGACATGCGCTTTCTCGTCAATCCGCATTGGGTCGCGGGCCTGCGCGAACAGACCGGGCTTGATTCCGATGTCGCCGCGCACATCGGCAAGGATCCCGCCTTCATCTCCGCGTTCGAGAAGATCAGCGCATTGCTGATCGAATTGCTTCCGCGCTATGCGCGGCAAGGCAAGAGCTATGTGAATATAGCTTTTGGCTGTACCGGGGGGAGACATCGCTCGGTATATACGGCAGAAAGGATGGCGCAGGCCTTGCGCGAGGGCGGCTTTTCGCCCACCATCCTGCATCGCAATCTGGGATCGCGCGCAGCGGAACAGGTAGAAGGCGCCAGGACACAGTGACCGTGAACAATTTCCCGAAGCAACCAGATAACGCTCAGGCGAAAGCGCTTTAAGCTCATGATCGGACTTATTCTGGTGACCCATGGCCAACTGGCCAAGGAATTCGTGGCAGCGATGGAACATGTCGTTGGCTCGCAAGACAAGATCGCCACGGTGTGCATCGGCCCCAATGACGATATGGAAATCCGCCGCAGGCAGATTTCGCACGCAATTACCGAGGTCGATAGCGGCTCGGGCGCGATCCTGCTCACCGATCTGTTTGGCGGAACGCCTTCAAATCTCGCTATTTCCCTGCTGCAGGAGGGCAAGACCGAAGTCATCGCCGGCATCAACCTGCCCATGCTGATCCGGCTGGCAAGCGCGCGCAAGGATATGGGTCTGCGCCAGGCTGCGCAGGCCGCGCGCGAAGCGGGCCGCACCTACATCACGCTTGCTTCCGAATTTCTCGGGCAGGAGAGCGTGGATTGAGCGCGCTCACACGCGAGGTGCTAATCGTCAACAAGCGCGGCCTACACGCGCGCGCCAGTGCCAAATTCGTGGCCATGACTGCCGAAATGAGCGGCACCACAATCACCGTCAGCAAGGGCGCAAGCTGCGCCGATGGCAGCTCGATCCTTGACCTGATGATGCTCGGCGCGGCCAAGGGCGATACCGTCATCCTCACTACGAGCGGCGAGGATGCGCAAACCCGGCTTGCCGAACTGGTCGCGCTTGTCGAAGCCGGCTTCGACGAAGACTGAACGCGGGCAAAAAGGCCATGCGCCGCATCATCACAGGCTATTCCAATCCGACGGTCAAATATCTGCGCAGCTTGCGCGAGAAGAAGCACCGCAAACGCGAGGGCGCTTTCCTTGCCGAAGGGCTGCGCCTGCTGACCGATGCGCGCGATTGCGGACGACTGCCGCGCCAGCTGGTGATGGCAGAGCAGCGCGATGCGCACCCATTGCTTGGTGCGCTGGAAACCGATGTTCTGGCATCGGGCGGCGAAGTGATTGAAACCACGCCCGATATCCTCTCGAAGATCACCGGCAAGGACAATGCCCAGGCGGTCGTTGGCGTGTTCGATGAATGGGATACTTCGCTGGGCGCGCTAGCCCGCGAGGCCGCGCCGATCTGGCTTGTCGCGCAGGCGCTGCGCGATCCGGGCAATCTTGGCACCATGCTGCGCACAGGCGACGGCGTGGGCGCGGGCGGGCTGATCCTGATCGATGATTGCGCCGATCCCTTCAGCGTCGAGGCAGTGCGCGCGAGCATGGGCGCGGTGTTCACGCAGGCGATTGCGCGGGCAAGCTGGGAGGAGTTCCTGCCATGGCTGCGCGCCGGGCCGGGGCAGCTTGTCGCCGCCAGCCTGCGCGATGCGGTGCCTTACCGCGAGGCGGCGTATCAGGCGCCGTGCTTCATCCTTGTGGGCAACGAATCGCAAGGCCTGCCTCAGGCGTATGAGGATGCCAGCGACCTGCGCGTCACGATGCCGATGAAAGGCCGCGCCGATTCGCTCAACGCCGCAGTCGCAGGCGCGGTGCTGGCGTATGAGGTGCTGGCGGGGCTGGAGTGAATTACTCCGCCGCCGCGCGCCCGTCCGCAAGCTTGTCCAGCTCGGCTGCATCCTTCGCACTGTAGCGCGGCGCGGATTCGACCAAGGGCACGTCCTCGATCTCGCGCTTGCCGATTTCAATGCCCTTTTCAGCGAGCCGCTTGCCCGAGGACAGCACATTGCGCTCGAACGAGCCGACGAATTTGTTGTAATTGGTCACCGCTGTCTCGAGCCCGCCGCCCACGCGCTTGAGATGCTCGGCGGCAACCGCGAGCCGGTCGTACAATTCCGCCCCCGCCTTGCCGATCTCGACCGCCTCATTGGCAATCGTGTCCTGCCGCCAGACCTGCGCGACGGTCCGCGCAATCGCTACCAGATTGGTAGGAGTGGCGAGCAGCACCTTGTTGCGGAAGGCAAAATCCCACAGCTCGGGGTCAGCCTCCAAAGCCGCAGCGACGAAATGTTCGCCCGGCACGAACATCACCACATAATCGGGCGCATCGTCGAACTGGCTCTGATAGCTCTTGGAGCCGAGTGTTTGCACATGATTGCGCATTGACTTGGCGTGCAGATCGAGGTGCCGCTTGCGCTCGGTATCGTCATTCGCCTCGAAGGCGGCCTGATAGGCGTTCAAGGACACCTTGGCGTCGATCACGAGCTTCTTTTGCCCCGGCACATTGACGATGGCATCGGGCCGCTGGCGCCCGTCCTGCGTATCCATTGCTTGTTCGAGATGGAAATCGGTGTGCTGCGCCAGCCCGCATTGTTCGAGCACATTCTGCAAGGCGCGCTCACCCCAGCGCCCGCGCGCCTTGGGCGCGTTGGTAAGCGAATTGCCGAGCCTTTGCGCCTCGCGCCGAACCTCTTCCTGCCCTTCGCGCATCGAATTGATCAGCCCGGTGAGCTGCCCGAACGCATCGACCCGCTGCTTCTCGAGGTTTTCGACCTGCCGCTCGTACTTTGCCAGCCGATCCCCCACAGGAGAGAGCAGCGCGGCAATCTTCGCCTCGCCGGTCTGTTCGGATTGCTTGAAGCGTTCCTCGGCGCGTTTGAGGAATTCGTCCTGACTGCGCGAGAGCACTTCGCCGCCGACCGCCTTGAACTGCGCCACCATTTCCTCGCGCGCTTCCCTCATCTGCTCCATCTGCGCATCAAACCCGCGCGCCTCGGCCCTCAGCGTGGCAATTTCCACCTTCGCTTCGCCAAGCGCAATTTCGCCATGCGCCAGATCGGTGATCGCCTTCTTGAAATCCCCTTCCCGCTCAGCCAGCCGCGTGCGCAAATCGGCCACTGGCCGCGTGCCGACAAGCCAGCCCAAAACGCCCGCGACCAAGGCAATGGCAAAGCCCGCAAGGACAAGGGTTATAGGCTCCACAGCAATCTCCGAAAAAGAACGAAACCGGAACCTACCCCCACCAGCCTAATTCCGCAAGCGCACCCGCCAGCTCATCCCCCGCGCGAGGCGCTTATGGTTAAATACTTTTTAACGCCCTCCCGCGTAAAACGTTGGCTCAGACCGCCAAGGGGGAATTTCGCGTGGATTTAGTTCAGAGCATTAGGACCGGCTTTGCTGGCCGCAAGACTGGCAGCGGCGCGCGTGCCGGATTTCGCGACGTCACCGAGGGCATGAGCGAGAAAATGGTAGCGCTACGCCTCGTTTCGGCCGCTTCGCTCATGCTGTTTGTCGAGCTTGCCTTGATCCGCTGGCTCGGCTCCAATGTGATCCACCTCTCCTATTTCTCCAATTTCGTGCTGCTCGGCTCGTTTCTGGGCATTGGCGCGGGCTTCCTGATCAGCCGCAAGAGCTGGTCGATCTGGCCTTGGTCGTTGCCTTTGCTGACCTTGCTGACAATCGGCGTGATCCGTTATCCGATGTCGATCCAGCGTGAAGGCTCGGACATCATCTATTTCACCGCGCTCGAGATGAGCGGGCCGCCCGCTTGGCTGGCGCTGCCACTGATCTTTTGCGTCGTGGCCGTCATTCTGGCCGGACCAGCCGAGCTTGTGGGCCGCTGCTTCGCGCGGCTGAAGCCACTTGCGGCCTATCGCTACGATCTTATAGGCTCGCTTCTTGGCATTATTGCCTTCTCGGTCCTCAGCTTCCTTCACGCGCCTTCGCTCGTGTGGGGCCTGCTCGCTGCCGTGCTTTATGTCGCGCTGTCGGACAAGGCGCGGCGACTTGCCAATCTTGCCTGGGCGCTGCCGCTGCTCGTCATCCTCGGGCAGGAAAGCTTCGACAAGAGCATCAGCTGGTCGCCCTATTACAAGGTGCAGGAATTGCAGACCGATCCGCCCGCGCCCGGGCTGGTGAAACTGCGCGCAAATGGCGTGCCGCATCAGGTCATGGCGCCGGTGCAGCTGCGCCGCGAAATCGGTTATCAGATCTATTTCACGCCCTATGAGCGCCGCGTTGCAGGCGCCCCGCTCGATGATGTCCTGATCATCGGCGCAGGCTCGGGCTCGGATCTTGCCATTGCGCTCGAATATGGCGCCAAGAATGTCGATGCTGTCGATATCGACCCGACGATCATGCAGATTGGCGTCGAACAGAATATCGACCGGCCTTATCAGAATCCCGGCGTCACGCGCCATATCGACGATGGCCGCGCCTTCCTCGAAGGGACGGAAAAGAAATACGATTTCATCCTCTTTGCTCTCCCCGATTCGCTCACGCTGGTGAACGGCGCTTCGCAGATCAGGCTCGAAAGCTTCCTGTTCACCCAAGAGGCGCTCGCCTCGGTGCGCGACCGGCTCAAGCCCGGCGGCAGCTTTGCCATGTACAATTACTACCGCGAGGATTGGTTGATCGACCGCCTTGCCAATACTGCCGCGCAAGCCTTTGGCCATGCCCCGTGCGTCGACACTTTCGACGGCGCGCAAGCGGTCATTAGCGTCGGGCTTACCGCTGCGGATCAGGCATGCGACACCGTGTGGCAACCTGTCAGCGAGCCCAAAGACATGGCGCCTGCAGTCGACAATGCGCCTTTCATCTACTTCCGCGGTGACAATTTCCCGCCGCTCTATGCCTTCACCCTGGCCGCCATCCTCATCGCATCGCTGGTGACAGTGCGCACGCTCGGCGGTCCGCTTGCCCAGATGCGGCCCTATGCCGACCTGTTTTTCATGGGCGCTGCGTTCCTGCTGCTGCAAACCAAGAATATCGCCACTTTCGCGCTGCTGTTCGGCACCACCTGGTTCGTCAATGCGCTGGTGTTTGGCGGTGTGCTGTTGCTGGTGCTGGCGGCAGTGGAGACAACCCGCAAGTTCAAGACGCCGCCTTTGCCCGTCCTGTATGCCGCAATCGCGGTGACGCTCTCGCTCTCGTGGATCGTGCCGGAAGAATGGCTCCTGGCGATGGATTATGTGCCGCGCGTGATCGCTGCCATTCTGCTCGCTTTCACGCCGATCTATATTGCCAATGTGGCCTTCTCCAAGCGTTTCCAGGAAAGCGGCGACACGCGCTCGGCCTTTGCTGTCAATCTGCTCGGAACGATCGTGGGGGGATGCCTTGAGTATTTCGCCTTGTTCACAGGTTACAACAACTTGCTCCTGCTTGTTGGCATGCTTTATCTGATGGCTTTCGTGATGATCCCCAAGACGCGCGGCAGTGGGGGTGCGGCGCTCGCCTGATCGCGGGGCCTATCAACCGGCACAACAAAGGGCCGCTGTAACAGGCGGCCCTTTTTTTGGCGCTCAATCATTCGGAAACGTTGCTCGCATCGTTTTTGGCCTTCTTCTGCCAGGGCCAGCGTCCGTCAATTTCCACTTCGAGACTGAAGCTGAGGAAAGTGCGGATCAAGACGATCAGGCCGAGCACGAGCACGCTTTCGAGCGTGGTATCGATGGCCACGGTGCGAATGATGTCGGCAGCCACCAGCAGTTCCAGCCCGGTCAGGATCGCGCGGCCAAGCATGCGGCGGAAATTTGCGACAAGGTTATCATCATCCTCGAGAGTCTGCGCGCACCTGCCGGCGCGCACGAGACCGTTGGCGAAAATGCCCGCAGCAAACATCGCCCCCAGGACGATGACGCCTATCCCGGCAAGTTCGAATAGTTTTGCGACCGTACCGGCAAGGTTGAGCATCATCGCATCGCTGATCATGCCGGATCAACCCGCAAGAGTGCGATCGGGTTCCGGCGATGCGCGCCGGACGCAGGCCGGTTCAGGCCGCTTCGCGCATTTTCTTGAGCTTCTTCAAAGCCATATTGCGCTTCAAGCGCGAGAGATGGTCGATGAACAGAATGCCGTTCAGATGGTCCATCTCGTGCTGGATGCAAATCGCCATCATGCCCGACATTTCTTCCTCATGGGCGTTGCCGTCCATGTCCTGATAGCGCACACGGCAGCTCGTCGGCCGCTCGACATCGGCGTAGATTTCGGGGACCGAGAGGCAGCCTTCCTGATAGGTGCCGGTGTCCGCCGAAGGATCGAGGATTTCGGGATTAACGAAAATCCGCGGTTCTTTCTTCGTTGGATGATGGTGATGGCCGTCATGGTCGCACGCCTCGGGCTCTGCATCCGGGTCTTCGGGTTGCAGATCGATGACGAGGAGGCGCAGCGGCTCGCCCACCTGTATCGCGGCAAGGCCGATGCCGTGCGCATCATACATCGTCTCGAACATGTCGGCGACGAGCGTCTTCAATCCCTCGTCGAAACTTTCGACGGGTTTCGAGATAGTTTTCAGGCGCGGATCGGGCGCTTCGAGGATTTCACGGATAGCCATATTTGCGCATCTAGTGTCGATCGCTGTCCAATTCAATCCGGCTTTCTCGCGCCTTGATCGGTGCGCGGGGCGAATGTCAGCCCACCGGTCGCCGCGCCCGCAGCGCCTGCGCCAGCGTGCCTTCGTCGAGATAATCGAGTTCGCCGCCCACCGGCAGGCCGTGCGCAAGCTGCGTCACGCGCAACGGGAACTGCTCAAGCCGCTCGGCGAGATAATGCGCCGTTGTCTGCCCTTCCAATGTGGCATTCATGGCGAGGACGACTTCTTCGACCTCGCCCTGTTCGATCCGCGCGAGCAGGCTCTCGATCGCCAGATCTTCCGGCCCCACTCCGTCGAGCGCGGACAATTTGCCACCCAGCACATGATAGCGCCCGGTGAACAGGCGCGCCCGGTCGAGCGCCCACAAATCCGCCACATCCTCGACCACGCAAATAC
>DAIQNS010000101.1:0-3028 GCA_036788315.1 Alteraurantiacibacter sp.
CCATGCTGCTGGAACAATTGTTCCGCGCCACCAGCATACTTGCAGGCCATCCCTATCATCGGGCAGGGTGACGCGCATGAGCCGTGCTCTTCTCCTTGCACTTGCGTCTCTGGCGTTTGCCGCTTCGGCGTTTGGCCAGTTCGTCCCCGGTGTATCGGGGCCGCAGGAAACGCGCGAGGCGCTCGCTGCGGCGATAAAGGAGCGCGCCGCCGCCGAGGAGCGCGGCCGCCAGCTCGAGGAGCAGGCCGAACGAGCGGGGAATTCCGCCGAGCGCGCGGCGCAGCAGGCGGCTTCGGTTGCCGCGCGCATTCAGGAAGCCGAGGCGGGCATAGCGGCGGCAAGGCTGCGTATCGCGATGATCGATACCGAGCGCGCCACGCTGAATGAAGAGCTCGGCGCAAAGCAGCAGCCCGTCATTGCGCTCACCGCAGCCTTGCAGCAATTCACGCGAAGGCCGCTTGCGCTGTCCTTGCTGCAACCCGGATCGGTCAAGGATGTGGTCTATCTGCGCGCGGTGCTGCACGATACTTTGCCCGCGGTTGAGCAGCGCACCAGGGGGCTGCGCACGCAGCTTGCGCGCTCGAAGGAATTGCGGCGCGAGGCGGGATTGGCGCTCGAAGTGCTTGCTGCAGAGGAGAAAGAGCTGGCACAGCGCCGCACGCGCCTCGTCAATCTCGAAGCGCAGCAGCGCCAGGCCGGGCGCGAGGCAGGCGCAACAGCCGAGAGCGAAGCCGCCCGCGCGCTCGCCTTGGCCGAGGAAACCCGCGATCTCGACAGCCTTGTGGGTGAGCTCAACCGTGCCGCAGCCTTGCGCATGCGCCTCACGCAATTGCCCGGGCCGACTTTGCGCCCCGAACGCCCGGGCGAACCCGCGCCAGCCGGTGGCCTGGCCCGGAGCCCGCTTCCTGCGGCCCCCGATGTGCAGCGCCTGGCCAGCTATATTCTGCCCGTAACCGGGCCTGTGGTCTCAGGCTTCGGCTCGCCGGTTTCGGGGGTTTTGAGCAAGGGGCTGGTGTTTGCACCGATTGGCGGAGCACAGGTCGTTTCCCCCGCGCCGGGGCGAGTGGCCTTTGCGGGCGCTTATCGGGGCTATGGCCAGATCGTCATTATCGTTCACGATGGCGGCTGGACCAGCCTTGTCACCGGCCTTGCGCAGATCGATGTTTCAGTGGGCGATGAGCTGGTGGGCGGCGGGCCGCTCGGCCGCGCGGCGGCGCGCGATCCGCGCATCGGGCTCGAACTGCGCCGCGCGGGCATGCCGGTCAATCCACTGTCGCTCACTTCCTGAAAGGCAACGTGCTATTGGCCATCTGGCGTTAAGCGCCGCTGTGCGATAGATTATGCAATAGCTTACGCTCCGGCATTGTGATCCGCGCTTGTGACAGGACAAACAGACCGCATGAAATTCGCTAACGCCATCCGCGCCGCAACCCTTGCCAGCATGATCGCGCTGCTGCCCGCCACGACAGCGGGTTTCGCGCAGGTCGAAGGGCGAGCCTCGCCCGAGTTCGCCAAGCTGTTTGCAACCTATCAGCGGATCAAGACCAGCTATATCGAGCCGGTCGAGGACGAAGTGCTTATCCGCGGTGCGATTGACGGGATGCTCGGCGCGCTCGATCCGCATTCAGCCTATCTTGACGGGGCTTCGCTCGAACGGCTGACAACGATGATTGACGGCGAATATCAAGGGCTTGGTATCTCGGTGCAGATGGAGGACGGCGCGGTCAAAGTGATTTCGCCGTTCAAGGGCAGCCCCGCCGAACAGGCCGGATCGAAGGCGGGTGATTACATCACCCATATCAATGGCGAGCTGATCTACGGCCTGGAAATCAATGATGCGGTGGCGCAGATGCGCGGTCCGGCGGGCACCTCGATCGAGCTTACCGTTTTCCGCGTGGGCCGCGAAACCAGCTTTGAAGTCGATGTTACGCGCGGGTTGATCCAGCTCGAGCCGGTGACCTTCGAGCTCAAGCCGGGCAAGCTCGGCTATATTTCGGTCAACGAGTTTTCGCGCGACGTGGGAGCCGATGTGTACAGCGCGATTCGCGACTTGCGCAGCCAGGCGGGCGGTTCGCTCAAGGGGCTGGTGCTCGACATGCGCCGCAATCCCGGCGGATCGCTCGAGGAATCGGTGGCGCTTGCGGATCTGTTCCTGAGCAAGGGGCAGATTGTCTCGCAGCGCGGCCGCCACCGGCAGGACAGCGTGTTTTACGAGGCGGAAACGATGTTCCGCGGCGATGCGCTCAACGGGTTGCCGATGATCGTGCTGATCGATGAAGGTTCGGCCTCGGCAAGCGAGATCGTGGCCGCTGCCTTGCAGGATCACAATCGCGCGCTGATCATGGGGCAGCGCAGCTTTGGCAAGGGCAGTGTGCAGACGCTGCTTCCGCTGACGGCCAATACCGCGCTCAAGCTGACTACCGCGCGCTACTACTCGCCCTCCGGCAAAAGTATTCAGGAAGGCGGGATCCAGCCCGATATCATCGTGCCGCAAATTTCCGATCCGGATGCTGCGCGCCGGGCGCGCCTCTCGGTGCGCGAAAGCGATCTGCGTGGCCACCTGGTCAATGAAGCCGGGCTCAAGGAAGACATGTTCGAACAGGACAAGATGGCCGATCCGCGGTTTCAGCTGACGGCCGAGCAATTGGAAGCACAAGGAATTGAGGATTTTCAGCTCGATTATGCGCTCAGAACGCTGCGCCGCACTTCGGGCAGTGCGATCGCGCGCCGCTAAGCCGCATGAAAGATGATATGTCCAACCTGTTGGCACAGCAGCTCGCGCTTGGCGTTCCTGCTGTGCTGCTGGCCGGGGCTTACGTCGCACAATACGGGTTTGGCCTTTATCCTTGCGAAATGTGCCTATGGCAGCGCTGGCCGCTCTTCGCCGCGCTCGCGCTCGCGCTGATCGGCAGCTTTGTGCCTCCGCGCAAGCTGTGGGTGGCGCTGGCGGCGGGCGGGCTGGCAACCTCGGGGTTGATCGGCGCTTTTCATGCCGGCGTGGAATATGGCTGGTGGCCGGGCATTACCG
>DAIQNS010000101.1:3038-7724 GCA_036788315.1 Alteraurantiacibacter sp.
GCTGCGCAGCAGCGCCCGGGACGGGGACAGGTTCGGCGCTCGATAATATTCTTGCCGCACCCATTATTCGGTGTGACGTTGCGCCTTGGAGTTTCCTCGGCATTTCGCTGGCCGGATGGAACGCGCTCTTCTCCACGGGCACCGCGCTCACCATATGGTCCTTGCTGACAGTGAAAGAGAAGCCATGAGCAATTCCGCATACGAAAAATCCCGCGCCGAGATGATTCGCGTCGATCAGGCAGGGGAATTCGGTGCGACGCGGATTTATGCCGGGCAATTGGCGGTCATGGGCGACCGCGGGCCGCATTCGGCTGAAATCCGCGCCATGGCCGAACAGGAAGCCGGACATCGCGCCAAATTCGACGCGCTGATGGCACGGCGCGGCGTGCGGCCAACCGCGCTGCAGCCGCTCTGGTCGGTCGCTGGTTATGCGCTGGGCGCAGGCACCGCGCTGCTTGGCCCCGAAGCCGCGATGGCTTGCACTGCGGCGGTCGAAACCGAGATCGAGCGCCATTATTCCGCGCAGCTGGACGAGCTCGAGCGCGATGGCGATGATCCCGAGCTTGCCGCAATGATTGCCGAGTTTCGCGATGACGAGCGCGAGCATCATGACGCGGCGATCGCTGCGGGCGCTGAAAGCGCGCCGGCCTATCCGCTCCTGTCGGCGGTTATCCGCATGGGTTGCCGCGCGGCGATCAGGGTTTCGGAGAAGATTTGAAACGGCGCGCTTCATTGCGCGTTCAATTGGTAAGGCTATAACGCGAACCATATGATGAAGGATGCCCCTATGACCCGCTTGCTCGCTCTTGGCGTTGCCGCCGCCGCTTTTGCCGGCAGTGCGCTGCCCGCTGCCGCGCAGGACGATGCCGGCGACAAGGTCAATCAGGTGATCGTTTACGGCGATGACCCTTGCCCGCAGAGCGATGAGAACACGATTACCGTGTGCGCCCGCTTCGACGAGACCGAGCGTTTTCGCACGCCGCCCAATCTCCGTGTGGACAATTCGCCGCGCAATGAAAGCTGGACGCGCAATGCGCTGAGCCTCGAGATCATCGACCGCTTCGGCATCATGAACTGCACGCCCGAAGGCGCAGGCGGTACGCTTGGCTGCACTATGGATATGATCCAGGCCGCCTATGCAGACAAAAAGACGAGCAGCGATGTTCGCTTCAGCCAATTGATCAATGATGCCCGGCAGGAACGCCTTGCCGAAATCGATGGCGAAGCTGCCGCAACTCAGGCGCGCGTCGAACAACTCGAGCGCGCCTATATGGCAAAGCTCGAAGCCGAGCGCGCGGCCGATCTTCCGGGCGAAGGCGAGCGCGAAGTGGCCCCGACCCTCGTCAATCCTGACCGTGTCGTTCCGCCACCGCCCGATTTTACTGCGAACTGAGCGGCCAGCGCGCGGAAAGTGCGCCGATGAGCCGCATCAGCCGACCTCGGGAAATCTTTCGAACGCGGGCAATTGTGCGAGATCGGCCATGTAGGGGCGCCGCTCTGCGGTCTGGATTTGTGCCTGTGGGCTGAAGCGGTCAGGCTCGTCGAGCGTGACCGATTGAATATCGACAATGCCGGGCAAGGCATCCTCGTTCACGAAGAACAGCGGAGTACCACAAGTCCCGCAAAAGGCCCGCATCGAGCCCGAGGGCGCGGTGTAGCGCGTGGGCTCTCCGCATGTGACACGAAAACCGGAGGCGGGCATTGCCAACCATGCCAGAACCGGAGCGCCGCTCGCCATCTGGCAATCGCGGCAATGGCACAGCGCATGGTGCGCCGCGTCCCCCTCGGCTTCATAACGCACCGCGCCGCAGCGGCATCCACCTGTGATCATCAGTCGCGCTCCTCTCTTCCAGCAAGGAACATATCAAGAACATAAGCTTTAGCCAAGCGCAATGCTGGGCGCATCTTCCTGTTTCATGCCAACCACATGATAGCCGGCATCGACATGATGGGTCTCGCCCGTCACGCCCGAGGAAAGATCGCTGCACAGGTAAAGCCCCGCGCCGCCGACATCCTCGATCGTGACATTGCGGCGCAGCGGCGCATTCAACTCGTTCCACTTGAGGATATAGCGGAAATCGCCAATTCCGCTTGCCGCCAGCGTCTTGATCGGGCCTGCGCTGATCGCGTTCACGCGGATGTTCTCGGGCCCCAGATCGTTGGCGAGATATTTGACACTCGCTTCCAGCGCCGCTTTGGCCACGCCCATCACGTTGTAATGCGGGATGACTTTCTCGGCGCCGTAATAGGTCAGCGTGACGATGCTTCCGCCATCCTTCATCAGCGGCCGCGCGCGCTTGGCCGCTGCGACAAGCGAGAAAGCCGAGATGTTCATCGTCATCAGGAAGTTTTCGAGGCTGGTATCCACATAGTGCCCGCGCAATTCATTCTTGTCCGAAAAACCGATTGCGTGAACGAGGAAATCGAGCTTGCCCCAGCGCCGCTCGATTTCTGCAAAAGCCGCGTCCATGGCGTCCATGTTCGCGACATCGCATTCGATCAGGAAATCGCTGCCGACGCGCTCGGCCAGCGGGGCAACGCGCTTCTTCAAGGCCTCCCCCTGATACGAAAACGCCATTTGCGCCCCTGCTTCATGCAGCTTCTGGGCAATGCCCCAGGCCAGCGACTTGTCATTGGCCAAGCCCATGATCAGCCCGCGCTTGCCTTGCATCAGCGATGTCATCGAGAACCCTCCTCATTCTGCGGTTCGTTGCCCTGTGTCTTTCGCTCTTCATCGGAAAGTTTGGCGAGAACCGCATTCAATTGTGCGCCGGCGACCATCCCTAAGCCCACCAGCCAGAAAAAGAAAAGTGCGATCATGAACCCTGCGAGCGAGCCATAGGTGAGATCATACGAAAGCGCGCTGGTCAGCAGCGGCGGCAGCCCGACACTTACCAGGACCCACCAACCCGAGACGAGCAGCGCGCCAGGCCATTTGGGATAGCGTCGCGCGCGGTAACGCGCCGGGGTGAGCGCGATGAACAACATGTAGATTGCTCCGAACAAGCCAAGGCCGGGAATGATGCGCGACAGCGAAAGCCCGCCTCGCAGATCGTCGAAATCGGGGATATAGGCTTCGATGATCTGCTGCGCGGCGCCGATGGCGACCTGCGCGATCAGCGACAGCAGCAGAAGCAGCACGGCACCGATGATGATCCCTGCCGACAGGATACGGTATTGCCAGAAGGCGCGCGCAGGCGCTTCGCCATAGGCTTTTCGCAGGATATCGCGGATCGTCTCTACCAACGAGCCGACTGTCCACAGGCCCACCAGCCCGCCGACCCACAAGAGCCAGCCGCTGCGCGCATCGACCACGCTGCGCGCGACCGGGCCGATGACGTCGGCCACCACCGGCGGCAAGGCAATCACGATCGCATTGACTGTGGCCATGCGGTCAGCCTCTTCGCCGATGGCCGAAAAGATCGCTGCGCCGGTGATGAAGAAGGGGAAAATGGCCAAAATCGACATATAGGCCAGATTGCCGGCGTGGATCGTTCCATCCTGGAAACATTTCACGACAACGCGGCTAGCGATTTCATAAGCGCGCCGCGCCAATCCGGATGACGAATTCTGGTTGGTGGAATCGGTCAGAAGCCCAGCCCCTTGCGCGGATCCTCCGCGTCGCTCCAGCCTGCGAGGCGCTTTTCAAGCTCGGTCACATCTTCGGGCAGACGAATTTCCAAGGTCACCAGCTGGTCCGCGCGCGTGCCGTTCTTGCGGGTGAAGCCGCGGCCCTTGAGGCGCAGCACCTTGCCCGAACTCGACCCCGGCGCGATCTTGAGCATAACCGGCCCATCCGCTGTAGGCACGCGAACCTTGCCGCCGCGCACTGCTTCATCGAGGGTGATCGGCAGATCGAGGCGCACATCATCGCCCGCGCGGGTGAAGTAGGGGTGCGATTGCACGGTGATGGTGACAATGCCATCGCCCGGACCCGAGGGGCCATGCTGCCCCTTGCCTTTAAGGCGCATCTGCGTGCCGTCCTCAAGCCCTGCAGGAAGCGAAAGGTCGATCGTCTTGCCATCGGCGAGCGTGATGCGCTGTCTGGCCAAAATTGCGGCATCGACGAAAGGAACCGAAAGCTTGTAATTGATGTTGGCGCCCTTGCGCGGTGGCTGCGGCGGTGCGCTGCGCCCGAAAGGCGATGAAGCGCGCCCCCCGCCGCTGGCGCCGCGGCCGAACAGGCCCTCGAACAGATCGCCAAGATCCATGTCCTCGCCGCCGCCAAAGCCTTCATAACCGCGCGCCGAGCCGCCGTTCTGCCCCGGTCCGTTGGGCCGTGTATTGCCATAACCGCCATATCCGCCGCCAGCAAAAGGATGCGTGGGATTGCCTTCGCTGTCGATTTCACCTCGGTCGAAGCGCGCGCGCTTGGCTTTGTCGGACAGGAGATCATAGGCCTGTGTAACATGGCTGAAGCGCTCGGATGCGCGCGGATTGTCCTTGTTGCGGTCCGGATGCAGCTCCTTGGCGAGCTTGCGATACGCCGCCTTGATGTCAGCTTCGCTGGCCGATGGGCTTACGCCAAGGGTGGAATAGGGGTCTGCCATTGTGTGTCAGCTAGGTAATGCAATGATATTAGGCAAGCTGGCATTCGCAAGAGCGCGCTTCCCTTGAGCGAGCAGGCGGGATAGTGGCGATGGTCGCAAAGCACAATCGCGAGTTGAACAAGCCGGACCATGAGCA
>DAIQNS010000102.1:0-7668 GCA_036788315.1 Alteraurantiacibacter sp.
GAGGCCCAGATCCCACAGGTAATAGAGCATCGCCTCGATCACCTGCTCGCACCATGAGGTCGGCTTGCCGGGCGTGATGAAGGCGATATCGACATCGGAATGGGGCGACATTTCGCCGCGGCCATAGCCGCCCACGGCAATCAGCGTGAGCCGCTCGCCCTTGGACCGGTTGGCGACCGGATAGACATCGTCGATCACGTGATCGTGGATCACGCGGATGAGCTGATCGATCAGGAAGGCATGGCCAGCGGCGCTTTCATGGCCCGCGCCGGGCTTTTCGAGCAGGCGCACGGTCAATTCCTCGCGGCCATCGGCAAGCGCCTGTTTGAGCGCGGCGACGATTTGCGCACGGCCCTTGCGCGCGCCATCGACAGCGACAGCCTCGGAAATCCGGCCGCTCAGTTTGCGGCGATTCAGCACCTCGCGCTGCTTGGGGATTCGCACCTGGCTCATGAGCTGTCTGCGCATAATGCTCGCCGCTCCGATTGGAAAGGCGCAATCAGGGGTTTCCTGCCAAGGGCCCCTGTGCCAAAGCCTGCGCCCACGCTAAAGCGCCCGGAGGATTTGCGAGGCCATGGACATGATGCTCGATTTGCTCGCCGCAGGCAGCGCCCTTGCCCCCAGCCCCTTCGCCACCAGCGGGGTGATCCACTGGCCGGCGCTCGGCCTGACCGAAGGCATCGATCTGGGCTTCTTCACGCTCAAATATTATTCGCTCGCTTATCTGGCCGGGATTGCGCTGGGCTATTGGCACCTCACGCGCATGATCAAGGCGCCCGGCGCGCCGCTGGCGCAGCGCCATGCCGAAGATCTGTTCTTCTGGTGCACGCTGGGCATCATCCTTGGCGGGCGGCTGGGCTATGCCACGTTCTACCAGCCCGGATTGTGGACCGATTTCTCGCATCCCGGCTTCATCTCCTGGGGCGTTTTGCGCCTGTGGGACGGGGGCATGAGCTTCCATGGCGGATTGATCGGCGTGCTCGCGGCAATCGGCTGGGTCAGCTGGCGCGCGCAGCTCAATTTCGTGCGCGTGTGCGATTACATCGCGGTCAATGTGGGCTTCGGCATGCTGTTCGGGCGGCTGGCGAATTTCGTGAACGGCGAATTGTGGGGCCGCGCGGCGGGGCCCGAAGTGCCCTGGGCGATGACTTTCTGCGATGTGGCCAAGGGGCCGGGCGATCTGTGCCAGTCCACCTTCATCGCGCGCCATCCCAGCCAGCTTTATCAGGCGCTGGGCGAAGGGCTTATCGTGATCATCGTCATGCTCGCGCTGTTCTGGCTCACCCGCGCACGCTTCCGCACCGGCGTGCTCGTCGGCACTTTCACCGTGGTCATCTCGCTCGCGCGCTTCGTGGTCGAATTCTACCGCCAGCCCGATGCGCAATTGCTCTGGCTGCAGGAACAGAGCGGGCTGTCGATGGGCCAATGGCTGACCATTCCGCTGATTGTCGCAGGGCTTGCGCTCGTCGCATGGTCCTTGTCGCGCCCCGCGCAGCTTGCGCCCGGCAGCCTTGGCAAAGCGCCGCCCGAAAAGGCTTGAGCAGCACCGATCTTGCGCAGACCTTCCGCCGCCTGATCGCCGCTTCCGGGCCGATCAGCCTTGCGCAGTTCATGGGCGAGGCCAATGCCCATTATTACACGCAGCGCGAGCCTTTCGGCACAAGCGGCGATTTCATCACCGCGCCCGATATCAGTCAGGTGTTCGGCGAGATGTGCGGCCTGTGGCTGGCCGATCTGTGGCAGCGCAAGGGCGCGGGCGGGCCTGCGCATTACGCAGAGCTCGGGCCGGGGCGCGGGACATTGGCGCGCGATGCTTTGCGCGCAATGCAAGCAGCAGGCCTCGCGCCGCAGGTGCATCTGGTCGAAGGCTCGGCGCGGCTGCGCGCGGTGCAGGCGCAGCTGGTGCCTGATGCGCGCTTTCACGATGATCTGACCAGCCGGCCCGAGGACGGCCCGCTGCTGCTCGTGGCCAACGAATTTCTCGATGCCTTGCCGGTGCGCCAATTGGTGATGACTGACAAGGGCTGGCGCGAAGTGCTGATCGGCTGCGATGCGCAAGGAAACTTCGTCGAGCAGCCCGGACCGCTGCCGATGGACAGCGCAGTTCCCGAGGGGCTGCGCGATGCGCGCCCGGGCGCAGTGATCGAAACCTCGCCCGCAGGCGCGGCGGTGGTGCGCGAAATTGCGCAGCGGCTGGCGGCGCAGGGCGGGGCGGCGCTCTTGATCGATTATGGCCATGACAGCACGCGCTACGGCTCGAGCATTCAGGCGGTGCGCGGGCACGAGCGCGCCGACTGGCGGGAGCAGCCGGGCAAGGCGGACATCTCCGCGCATGTCGATTTCGGCGCGATGGCCGACGTGGCGCGCGCGGCAGACGCGAGGGTCTGCGGGATTGCGCAGCAAGGCGCATGGCTCACCGCGCTCGGCGCACAGCAGCGCTTTGCGGCGCTGGCAAAAGCGAGCCCCGCGCGGCGCGAGGAATTGCAGGCAGCGCAGCACCGGCTGATCGGATCGGAGCAAATGGGCACGCTGTTCAAAGTGCTCGGCCTGGTGGGGCCGGACTGGCCTGAGGGTGCCGGGTTTGCGGGGTAGCGCTGGCCCACCCCCAGCCCCTCCCGCAAGCGGGAGGGGAGTACTGAGCGGTGATTTCCCCTCCCGCTTGCGGGAGGGGCAGCGAGACTTGGTGAGCCGCAGGCGAGCCTAGTCGCAGCGGGGTGGGCCAGCGCTCCCGCTAACCCGTAACCTCATCGAGCAGCCAGCGTGCCGCGCGGCGCACGCTCCATTTGTCCGCTTCCCGGTCGACCGCATAGTTCGCCTGCCGCATCATATCGACATCGATTGCCCCCATCAGCGGCGCGAGCGCGCGGGCCAGATTTTCCTCACCGGCGATTTTGGGGCTGAGGAGCACAATGGCATCATAATTGGGGAGCACGCCTTCGGGATCGCCAAGCACCACCAGATCATCGGCGGCAATGCGCCCGTCCGAAGTGTAGGCGCTGATCACATCGGCTTCGCCCGAGGCGAGCGCGTTGTACATGAAGGTCGGCGAGAAGGTGCGCTGCGCAGCAAAGTCGAGGCCATAGATTTTGCGCAGATCGCGCCATTCGGGCCGCTCGAACCATTCCGGATCGCCGCCCATGGTAAGCTGGCCTGCGAGCGGGGCAAGATCGGCAATCGCGGCAATGCCGAGCGCGTCGGCCCGCTCGCGGCGCATGGCAAGGCCGTAGGCATTCTCGAAGCCGAGCCGCCCGAGCACTCTGGTGCCCGATGTTTGCGCTTCCCAGCGCACGATGGCGTCATACATCGCCGCGCGACCGGGATTGTCGCTGCGGCGCAGCTGGTTGGTCCACAGCGTTCCGGTATAATCGATGGCAATATCGATCTCGCCGCTGCTCAGGGCGCTATGCACCACGGCCGAGCCGAGCCCTTCACGGTATTCGACACGGTATCCTGCCTCCTCCAGCGTCATGCCGATGGCGCGTGCAAGGATATATTGCTCGGAAAAGCCCTTGGCGCCGATCACGATCCTGTCGCCTTTGTCACCGGGCGCGGCGAGGGCCAGAGCCGCCGCGCCAACGCCTGCGAGCGCGAGCACGGCACCAATTGCGGAGAGCAGCCTGCGCCGCGTGGCAAAGCCGCGCTCGATCAGGCCAAGCAGAGCGTCCGCCGTCAGCGCCAACCCCGCCGAAGCGATGCACCCCGCGAGCACCAGCGCCCAGTTCTGCGTCTGCAATCCGGCAAAGATCGGATCGCCGAGCGAGCGCTGGCCGATGGTCGGGGCAAGCGTCGCAGCGCCGATGGTCCACACGCTTGCCGTGCGGATGCCCGCCATGATGTAGGGCGCAGCGAGCGGCGCTTCGACCAGCCGCAGCTTCTGCCAGCTGGTCATGCCCATGGCGTCTGCTGCCTCGATCGTCTCGGCATCAACATTGGTGAGCGCGGTGACCGCGTTCCGCAGGATCGGCAGCAGCGCATAAAGCGCCAGCGCCAGCCATGCCGGAAGAAAGCCGAGCGTTGGCAGGCCTTCGCCAAACACGCTGCGCAGTGCGAGCAGCAGCGGGAAGAACAGCGCAAGCAGAGCGAGCGCGGGGATCGTCTGCACAAGGCTTGCAAAGCCCAGCGCGATGCGCGCGACTAAGGGCGATCGGCCCGCCCACACCGCGAGCGGCAAGGCGACCGCAATGCCCAGCGAGACCGCCGCCGCGCTCAGCAGCACATGTTCGGCGAGTTGCGGGCCAAGCCGCAGGAGCGCGGCGAAGATTTCGGTCATGGCGCGGCTCTTGCGTTCAGCGCGGCCAATGCCTTCGCCTGCGCGCGCGGCACTTCGACCAGCGCCTGCGCGTCCTCGCCGCCTGCGAGAAGGGCAGCGGGCGTTTCATCGGCCACCACGCGGCCCGCCGCCATCACCAGCACCCGGTCCGCGACGAGCAGCGCTTCGGCCATGTCATGCGTGACCATCACGCTGGTCAGGCCAAGTTCGCCGTGCAAGCGCCGCACCCGCTTCGCCAGCGCGTCGCGCGTCACCGGATCGAGCGCGCCGAAGGGCTCGTCCATCAGCAGCAGGCGGGCCTCGCCTGCCAGGGCGCGCGCCACGCCGACGCGCTGGCGCTGCCCGCCCGAAAGCTCTTCGGGGAAGCGCGCGGCCATGGCGGGCTCGAGTTCGACCAGCGCCAACAGGCGCGCGATCTCCTCGGTCGGCAAGCGGCGGCCTTCGAGGCGGGGGACAAGCGCGATATTCTGCGCCACGCTCATGTGGCGGAACAGGCCAATGCCCTGAAACACATAGCCGATCCCGTGTCGCAGCCGGGGCAAGGACTGTTCGCGCACATCCTCCCCATCAAGCATGACCCGCCCATCGCTTGGCTCGATCAGCCGGTTGACCATTTTGAGCAGGGTGGATTTGCCTGAACCCGACGCGCCGACCAGAGCCACGAATTCGCCTGGCGCTATGGTGAGCGAGACGCCATCGACCGCAAGAACATCGCCGAAGCGGCGCGAGACCTGAACAAATTGCAGCGAGGGGGCAGGTGTCTCGGCCATCGGCCGGGTTTAACCAGCGAGCGCAGCCTTGGCCACTGTAAGCCTTGCCACAAGCCCGTCGGGCGCAAAATCGCGTTCCCAGCTGCCCTGCAATTGCCCGGTGATGCTCATTTCGACGAGCCGCGTACCAAATCCGCCGCCGTCAGGCAGGCCCGCGCCCGGCGCAATGGCCGGTCCGCCAAATTCGCGCCAGATCATCGCGATGTCCGCGCCGCTATCCACCAGCGTCAACTCGACATGCCCGGCACCATCCGAAAGCGCGCCATATTTGGCCGAATTTGTCGCCAGCTCGTGAAACACCAGCGCGAGCGGGGTTGCGGCACGCGCATGGATGGGCGAATCATCGCCGGTGATCCGCACCCGCGCATCGCCGGTCTCGCTGGCATAGGGTGCGAACACGGCTCCGAGCAGGCCGAGCAGGCTGTCCTGTTCGGCATTCGGGCCTGCGTGAACCACATCATGCGCGCGGCCCAGCGCGTGCAGCACGGCGATCAGTTCATCGGCAAAGGGCTTGTGCTCGGGCGTCTTGCGCACCTTGAGGCTGGTCAGACCGATCACCACAGCGAAAATGTTCTTGATCCGGTGCGACAGTTCCTTGGCGAGCATGTCGCGCTCTTCGAGCGAACGGCGCACCTCGTGAATATCGGTGATCGTGCCGAACCAGCGCACCGCGCCGCCATCCTTCTCGGCGACCGGCACCGCGAGCGAGAGCACCCAGCGCCAGCCTTCCCTGGTTTTGAGGCGATATTCGCAATTGTACTGAACACTTTTGGCGAAGCTTTCGTACCATCCGTCCAGCACCGCTTTGGCATCCTCGGGGTGAATATAGGCGAGCCAGTCATCGCTCAGGCGCGGCGGCGCATCGCCGGTGATCTGTACCCAGCGCGAATTGTAATAATCGAAATTGCCGGCCTCATCGGCAGACCAGGCGATCTGCGGGACGCCTTCGATCATGCGCCGCAACTGTTGTTCGCGGCTTTCGATTTCGACGCGCGCGCGTGCATGCGCGCGGCGTTCGTGCAGGCGGCGCATCACCGCCTGCGCCAGCACGCCAAGCCCTTCGCGCTGCAATTCGCTGAGGCCATCGGGCCGCGCGACCACATCGATCGCGCAAAGCGCGCCAAGCGGGGCGCCTTCTTCGGAGACAAGCGGGTAGCCTGCATAAAAGCGGATGCCCGCCGGGCCAGTGACCAGCGGGTTGTTGGCAAAGCGCTCATCGGACTGCGCATCGCGTATTTCCATGATTTCGCCGTGGCTCTTCGCAAGTTCGCAAAAGGCGAGTTTGCGCGGCGTCTCGCGCTCGACGATACCTTCGCCGACAAGGAAACGCTGCCGCGCATCTTCAATCAGCGATACCGCACTGACGGGCACACAGCACAATTTCGCCGCAAAGGACACGATCCGCATGAGTTCGGGATCATCCTCCAGCGACTCAAGATCAAAGCTTTCGAGTATGCGCAGACGCTCGCTGCCATCCGCAAATTGAGGCAGCGGCAGCGGCATAAAGGCGCCGGAAGGAATATTGTTTAATTTCAACTACTTATCCCGAAAAAACCGTTCTTAGCCGGATTTGGGATAAATGGGAAGGGATTGTTATGCTTACAGTATAGAGGGTTAACTTATATTAGGCAACGCGAAGACCAGTAACGCGTCGTAAAGACCAGATTGCAGCGCGGGCCCTATAGGGGCTCATGTCTTGGCTGCGATCAAGACAGCGGCTCGCGGCAGGCGAGGACCGCGCAAGGCTTGGCGTCTTGCGCAGCTAATCGTGCAGCAACCCTTGCTCTGCTTCCGGGAGCATGCAAATCCAGCATCGGCGCTGGGCCAGAGGGGATGTTTTGCAGTGGACCGGACACCGACTTTGCTCTCGCGCGTGATCTGGTTTGTGCTGCGCCGGTTGTATGACTGGAAAGGCTGGGAGCTCGAGCAGCGCGCTGGCCCGCCGATCCGCAAATACATCCTGCTCGGCGCGCCGCACACCACCAATTGGGATTTCGTGTTCTTTGCAGGCGCCACGCGCAAGCTTGGCATCGTGCCCCGGTTCGTGGGCAAGCATACGCTGTTCAAATGGCCGATGACGCGCTTCATGCACGATATGGGCGGCATGCCGGTCGATCGCTCGCGCCCGGGCGGCTATGTGCAAGGCGTGATCGACAGCTTTGCCGCCGCCGAGGACATGGCACTGGTCATTGCGCCCGAAGGATCGCGCACCAGCAGTGGCGAATGGCGCACCGGCTTTTACCGGATTGCCCTTGGCGCGGGCGTGCCGATCGTGCCCGCCTGGGGCGATCATGGGCGGAATCGGCGAGCCGATCATGCCCAGCGGCGACTATCTGGCGGACCTTGCTCTGCTGGCTGCATTCTACCAGTCCAAGATGCCCGGCTGTGCGCGGTTCGCGCAACTCGCCGCGCAGGCCAATGCCCCGGCCCTGATCGGGCCGGAGGCGACAGCTGGGGCCGTCGCCTTCGCACCGGCAGAGCGATGATCGCGCAGGCCTTGATCATCAACGCCGCAATCGTGCTGGCGCTGGCGCTTGTGTGCTGGGGTATCTCCTTGAAGACCGCCGATGTCAGCCTCGTCGATGCCGTCTGGGGAGCGGCGATGGCCTTGCTGGCGCTCCTCAGCAT
>DAIQNS010000103.1:0-4373 GCA_036788315.1 Alteraurantiacibacter sp.
GTGGCGCTGAAGGGGTCGATATAGGCCGCCTCGAGATCGGGCTTGAGGATCATGTCTGACTCGTTGATCGTCTTCCAGCCCTCGATCGAGGAACCATCGAACATCATGCCTTCTTCAAGCATGTCTTCATCGACGACGCTGGCGCACATGGAAAGGTGCTGCCACTTGCCCTTGGGATCGGTGAAGCGGACATCGACCCATTCGATTTCCTCGTCCTTGATGCGTTTTACGATATCTTTGGGAGTGGCCATGATAGTCCTTTCTAACAAATGACGGCTTGAAATTGGTGTTGTTTTACGTGCGCCAGCGCGAACCTGCGCGCGCGGCTGTCAGAGAGCAGTCAGAGCGCCGCGTCGTCCTGTTCTCCGGTACGGATGCGGATCGCGGATTGAATGTCGGAGACGAAGATCTTGCCATCGCCGATGCGCCCGGTCCGGGCGGCATTGGCAATGGCATCGACCACGCCTTGCGCCTGATTGTCGGGCACGATGATTTCCAGCTTCATCTTGGGGAGGAAGTCGACCACATATTCCGCGCCGCGATACAGCTCGGTGTGGCCCTTCTGCCGGCCAAAGCCCTTCGCTTCGGTGACGGTGATGCCCGATACGCCCACTTCGTGCAGCGCTTCCTTCACTTCGTCCAGCTTGAACGGCTTGATAATGGCTTCGATTTTTTTCACATTACCCCTGTTGGCCCTTGCCCGGCATATACCGGTGTCGGCCAGTTACCTTTCCCGCACTGATCCTGTCCGCTGAACTGCATTTCTGTCCAAATGCAAAACAAGACCAAATACAAAACAAGACCAATTACAAAACAAGAATCGTGCCAAGATGATGGAGCCGAAGGTAGCCACTATTGCGGCGCAGCGAAAGAGCGGAATCGAGCGAAAATTTCACGATTTCGCCTCCTTGCGGAACATGTTTGCGCGCATTCCGCCTCTCGCTGCCCAAGGCCTGTGCAGTACTGCTCAATAATTGGGCAATTGATGCCAGAATTGCCTTTTCCAGAGCGCTCGCGAAGTGCGGGGAATCTGGCCGATTGTTAAAGGCGCAAACCCGCCGCCGGGTCGCATCCGGCCATCAGGTTGAGCGATTGGACCGCGGCTCCGCTTGCGCCCTTGCCCAGATTATCGAGCCGGGCCACCAGCCGCGCGCTCGTCCCGGCTTCATTGCCAAAGACGAACAGGTCGAGCCGGTCGGTTGCGCGGTCGTCCTTGCGGATCAGCATTTCTCTCGCGTCGCCTGCGTGCACGCCGACAATAGGGGAGCCAGCATAATGCGCTTGCAGTGCTTCGAGCAGGCGGGCGGGCTTGGCGGCTTTCTTCATTGCGGCAATCGGCAGCGGTATCTCGACCAGCATGCCGCGATGCCCGGGCACCACGGCCGGGGCGAATACCGGCGCATGGTCGAGCCCGGCATGGCGCTGCATTTCTGGCAGATGCTTGTGATCGAGCGCGAAGCCATAGCTGAGATAGGCGATCTCACACTCTTCATCGAAACGGGAAATCATCGCCTTTCCGCCGCCCGAATAACCTGAGACGGCGTTGACCGTATAGGGCCAGTCGCGCGGCAGCAGGCCGGCGCGCGTCAAAGGCGCCATCAGCCCGAGGAACCCGGTGGGATAGCAGCCCGGATTGCTCACGCGTTTGGCCCCGGCAATCACGGTCTCGCCGACGATCTCGGGGAAGCCATAGGCCCAGTTGCCAGCGGTGCGATGCGCCGAGGAGGCATCGATCACCCGCGTCTTGCAATCAGGCTCAAGCATGGCGACGGCTTCGCGCGCGGCATCATCGGGCAGGCACAATATGGCAAAGTCCACCGCGTTGAGCGCGCTGCGCCGGCAATCGGCATCCTTGCGCTCGGCATCGGACAATTGGATCAGTTCGAACTCGTCGCGCCCCGCCAGCCGCTCGGCGATTTCGAGGCCCGTCGTTCCAGCTGCGCCGTCGATAAAGACGGTATGCCTTGCCATCAGCCTGTCGCCTCCAGCCGGTCAATCGCGACATAGCCGACCGGACCTGCAAGGCTGAGGCATCCCCAGGCCCAGTGGCCGGTCAGATCGAGCACCTCGAAACTCTCGCCTTCCATCAGCACGCACATTTCCTCAGCATCCTCACGCGCCTGCGCCAGGAGGCGTGCGCCGCCGGGCATCACGATGCGCGGCTGCGGCACTGAATAATGCGGCACGAAATAAACGCCCGCGAGACCGATATGCGCCAGATCGCCGCGAATGGGCAATTTGCGTGGATCGGGCCGGTCGATCGGTCCGCGCAGCACAAACGGCCCCTGCGGATGCGAAGGGGGCGTCTGCGATGGAGAAATGTGTCCGTCCTTGAGGCTCAAGCGCCGTGTCTTCCGGTTCTTTTTAACTAGCGGATCGCGTTAGACGCGCGCGTGCGCCGGGGCAAGCTTTGCTCAGCCATAACGCTGGCACAGCATGTGGAAGGTTGCGCGAAGGCCCAGCGCTGCGCCGCCTTTGGCGCGGCCGGGGAGGGGAGTGGGGCGCCAGGCGTAAGTATCCAGATGCGCCCATTCGATGCCCTCGCCGACGAACTTGTCGAGAAAGATTGCCGCCACACTCGCGCCGGCAAAGGAATTGCCGTGGGCGTTGCCGGTGTCGGCGATCGAAGATTTGAGATAATCGGCATAGGCCGCGGGCATGGGCAGGCGCCAGACCTCGTCGCCCACCACGCGCCCTGCTGCGATCAGCGCCTCGGCGGTGCTGTCCTCGCGCGTGAACAGCGCGGGCAAATCGGGGCCGAGCGCGATGCGGGCAGCCCCGGTCAGCGTGGCGAAATCGATGATCAGTTCGGCCTGCTCCTCGCTCGCCAGCGTCAGCGCATCGCCCAGCACGAGGCGACCCTCGGCATCGGTATTGCCGATTTCCACGGTCAGACCCTTGCGGCTCGTCAGCACGTCGCCGGGGCGAAAGGCATTGCCGGCAATCGCGTTCTCTACTGCCGGGACGAGGCAATGCAGCCGCACCTTGAGGCCCGCGCCCATGATCAGCCGCGCAAGCGCGAGAGCATGCGCGGCGCCGCCCATATCCTTCTTCATCAGCAGCATTCCGGCGGAGGATTTGATGTCGAGCCCGCCTGAATCGAAACACACGCCCTTGCCGACAATGGCAATCCGCGGCGCAGCGGGATCACCCCAGACCAGCTCGATGAGGCGCGGCGCATGATGGCGCGCGGCGGCGCGGCCGACGGCATGGATCATCGGAAAGCCCGTTTCCAGCGCATCGCCGCGTGTCACTTTCAGCTCCGCCTTGAAGGCTTTGGCGATGCTCTCGGCCTCGGCTTCCAGCGCGGCTGGCCCCATGTCCTCGGCGGGCGTGTTGACCAGATCGCGCACCAGCGCCTCGGCTTGCGCGATCGCGATGATGCGCTCGATCCTGCCCACCTTCTCACTCAGCAGCACGCGCGGGCCTTCGCTGTCAGGTTCGGCGCGGTAGCGATCGAAGCTGTACTGTGCCAGTTGCCAGCCGTGCATCGCTGCCTCCGAAGCGCCGTCTGCAAGCCTGTAGGTTCCCGCAGGAAGCCGCTCGGCCGCGCTGGCAAGACACCAGCATGCCAGGTTCGCCGGATCGGCAACGCCTGCCACGGCGAACCATGCCTCGCCCTCGGGCACGATGGCGAGCGAACCGGGCGTCCCGGTGAATTTCTGCCCCGCGAGCGCCGAACGCTGCGGCCCGCTGAGCGATCTTGCGAAGGCCTCGAAGCTGTCTTTGGTGGTCAGGTGGATGGCGGTTGCCGCCTGTCCACGGTCGGGCTGGATCAGATCATTGGGAATGCTCATAAGATTGCGCTTGCCCAAACCCGCGGCTTTTGGGAAGTGACAACCCCGATGAGAGGTCGTTTTTTCTGGAGTCTCGCCGCATTGGCGCTTGTGTCCTGCCGCGAGGAGGCCCCGCCCGAGCCGCGCCCGACGCCGCCAGCTCCGCCGCAAACCGTCGAAACGCCCGAGGCCGCGCCGCGCGGTGCGCGCTCGGTGGCGGAGGAAACCGATACATTCCTGTTCGAATACGCCTATCCCCAGCAACCCGGCGAGATCCCCGCGCTGGCCGCTTTGCTCGATGACCGGTTGGAGGAGGAACGCGATACCCTCGCCGACGAGGCGGACGCGGCCCGCGAAGCTGCGCGCGACGATGGCTTTCCGTTCAACAAGTTTTCCAGCCTGACGCAGTGGCAGGTCGTGGCCGATCTGCCCGACTATCTCAGCCTCTCGGCCGAGCTGTCGACCTATACCGGCGGCGCGCATCCCAATTACGGTTTCGATGCCATTGTGTGGGACAAGGCGGAAGAGAAGGCGCTGGAGCCGATGGCGTTCTTTTCCTCCGCGGCAGCGCTCGACCGCGCATTGGGCGAGCAATTG
>DAIQNS010000103.1:4383-6444 GCA_036788315.1 Alteraurantiacibacter sp.
CTCAATGCCGAACGTGCCAAACGGCGCGGCATTCCGGTGGAGGAAGCCGAGGGCGATGACTTCAGCGCCTGTGTGAAGCCCGATGCCACCAATCTGCTGCTCGGATCGCGTTCGGGCAGGAAATTCGACCGGGTCGGCGTGCAGATCGCGCCCTATATCGCCGGGCCTTATGCCGAGGGGGCTTACGAGTTCACTTTCGATGTCACGCCCGAAGTGCTCGAGACGGTGAAGCCGGAATACAGGGACGCTTTCGCCGCTCGCAATTGAGCCTGCTTGTCGCTACATTGTCCCGATGACCGAATATCAGCATATTACTGCAGACAGCGCGGTTTCGCGCGATGGGACGATCAAGCTGCATGGACCCGATGGCTTTGACGGGATGCGCAAGGCCGGCGCGCTCGCCGCCGCAATTCTCGATGAATTGACCACGCGCGTGGAGCCGGGCGTTTCGACCGAAGAGCTCGACACCTTCGTGCGCGAAATGATGCTCGATGGCGGCGCGGTCCCGGCAACGCTGGGTTATCGCGGCTACACGCATAGCTGCTGCACTTCGATCAATCATGTCGTGTGCCACGGCATTCCGGCGGACAAACGCCTGAAAGATGGCGATATCATCAATATCGATGTAACGCCTCTGCTCGATGGCTGGCATGGCGATACCAGCCGCATGTATTTTGCCGGCGATCCGCCATTGAAGGCGAAGAAGCTGGTCGATGTGACGCACGAATGCCTCATGATCGGGATCGAGAAGGCGCAGCCCGGCGCGCGGCTTGGCGATATTGGTGCCGCGATCCAGGCCCATGCCGAGGCGCACCGTTACGGCGTGGTACGCGATTTTTGCGGGCATGGTCTTGGCCGTCTCTTCCACGATGCTCCCGAAGTGGTCCACGCCGCGCGCGCGGGGACGGGGCCAGTGCTGAAGCCGGGCATGTTCATGACCATTGAGCCGATGATCAATCTGGGCCGCGCACATGTGAAATTGCTCAATGACGGGTGGACCGCCGTCACGCGCGACAAGTCGCTCTCCGCCCAGTTCGAGCATTCGATCGGCATCACCGAGGACGGCAACGAGATCTTCACCAAGAGCGCCAAGGGCCTCGACAAGCCGCCGTATTGAGCGGTGCGGTAGGCAAAGGCCGGTTTGCTTGCCCCGTTCTTTAGCTGAAATTGCACTTTCTGCCGCAAGCGGCAGGCACGCGCGCGCAGCGCCTGGTCGATGTTCCGGTGGAAAACCCTTGCTTGCAGAATTCTCGCGAGCCGATCTTTTCGATGACACAATTTGTTACGAATAGCCAAGTATCGGGATTTTAACCATATTTCCGCCAGGCCGCAGGAAGTTTCCTGTTGATGGTCAAGCTATTTTCCCTTCCGGCTATTACCAAACATGGTTTACGTAGTATTACGGATAGAGGGAGTGGTGAAAGTTTGAGAGAGCGGGAGATAGAGGAAAATGCGTAGTTAAGGCACGGCTCAGCGAGCAAAGACCGGTAAGGGGGTAATTCGCTATGCAAGAACAGCCATTTTACGTGATTGATCACTCAGGGGAGCGCAGGAACACGGTGTGCAATGTGCTCGCCATGCAGAAATTGTCGCCGCTCCCGTTCGAGAGTGTGAGCGAGCTTGGCACAAGGTGGCCCGAACACGGCTGCTTCATGATCCCTGACGAGCTGGGGCATTTTGATGAACTCGTCATGCAGGGCCGCGAATTTGGCAATTGTTTGCCGATCATGCTTTACAAGCAGTCGCCCCAGCCAGCCGATATCATCGAAGGCTTGCGCCGCGGAGCGACTTCATACCTTTCCTATCCTTTCGCCGGCGAAGACGTGTTGGACACGGTGCGCCGTATCAAGCAGGAATGGCAGTCGATCGTTCAGCAGACGAACCGCGCGCTTGCCGCAACCAAGCGGCTCCAGGCGCTATCTCCCCGGGAAGCTTCGGTGCTGCACGGTATGACTGAAGGGGAATCGAACAAGGGGATTGCCAGAGTGCTTGGCATCAGCCCGCGCACGGTCGAAATCCATCGCAACAATCTGATCAAGAAACTCGATGCGCGAAACAGTA
>DAIQNS010000103.1:6454-7646 GCA_036788315.1 Alteraurantiacibacter sp.
CCGTCTGTGCTGGGACGCGGGCAGCAGCGCCTAATCCTGACTGTCGAGGTCGAGATCGATTTGCGCGGCCTTGGCGCGGATATGCCCTTGGAGCAATGCGCCGGTCAGCGCCAGGGCTTCCGATTTGCCCGCGAAAGTTACTTCGCCGCAAAAATCCTCGCACACAATGGTTGCGATGGCTTCGCCTTCGACGCCTCTGCTGACCATGTAGCCTGCATGCGGCCTGATGCTGCGGATCACTGCAAGGCTAATTGTCTCATTGGCTTTATCTTCGGGAACCGCCAGATCGGGGTTGAAGGCAAAGCGGCTCAGAGGCTGGTCTTCAAACACCGAGAGGCAAGCGCCAAGCTCCTTCGCCAGAACGATCTCGTCAGCGCTCGAAGCATGCTGAATACGCGCACACAGATGGGTGGCCCGGTCGAGCCACGCTATATCCGTTCTTTGCGCATCGCTTCTCATTTCGGCTGGTCGCATCCCTGAAACGAGATCCCTCATAGAAAATACCTGTCTTGAAACGCCTGCGCGACCCGCCTGCGGTTACACTTGTGCTGCAATCGCGAATTGTTAACCAAAACGCCAGTGTGCAGATGCGAGCAGATATTCCTATCCCTAAACGGGACACTTCTTGGTACCGGCACATTTACGCCGGGTTAACACTCGATACCTGCGACTAGGCTAAAGGTTGCCGCAGAGCTGCTCGAAATACACGCTTTCTAAAATCAGGAATACCGCAAGCTATTGAAGATGGTTCTGTTCCCTGCCATGTGCGTAGCAATCCGTGCTCTTTTTGAAGTGGCGTGCCTGCGCTGAATTGTGCATTGGATCAGGCAGGCTGGCAGGGCTACCTGAACTTTTTTCCGCGGATTCCGCCACGTCAGGGCGCTCGCAAAGTGGTTTCGCGAGAGGAGTTGGCCTCTGCACAGCCGCGCAATTTGATCCAAAACAAAGATTTTCACCTGATCGCGCGCCAAGATGGCGGCGAGGAAGAGGAGTCTGTGATGCATTCACCATTGATCATTTCCGCTGTTTTGGCCGCGCTGGTCATCGCCGGATGCCAGACGAGCCCGGCCCCAACCAGTGCGGCGCAAACCAGCGCAGCATCCGCAGCACCCGAGAGTGAGGAAATGCGCCAGGCGCGCGGCTTTGCGCAAGCCGCGTGCGGCGGATGCCATGCGGTGGAGCGATATGGTCT
>DAIQNS010000104.1:0-1182 GCA_036788315.1 Alteraurantiacibacter sp.
CAAACGACTGCTCGATTCCAAGAATGTGGACTATGCCGAATATGACATCACCATCGGCGGCGCGAAGCGGGACGAGATGCTTCAGCGCAAACCCGATGCCAGCACGGTTCCGCAAATCTTCATCGATGATGTCGGCATTGGCGGCTCGGATGACCTTGCTGCACTCGAAGCGGCTGGCAAGCTCGACAGGATGATTGGCCTTTGACGCGCGTCGCCATTTTGCAAATGACTTCGGGTATCGATCCTCATGACAATGCCCGCGCAATTTCCAACGGACTGGAGCAAGCGAAGGCGGGCGGGGCTGCTATGCTGTTCACGCCCGAGATGGCACTGCTGCTCGACCGGAAGAAGGCGCGCGCCTCCGACAATGTGGTCAGCGAGGAGGACAGCAGCGAGCTTTTATCCTTGCGCGAAGCGGCCGCGCGCAAGGGCGTCTGGCTCGCGCTCGGCTCGATGCCCGTCGCGCTCGCCGATGGGCGCTGGGCCAATCGCAGTCTGGTCATTGACGCAAGCGGCGCAATTGCCGCACGCTATGACAAATTGCACATGTTCGATGTGGCGCTTGAAGGCGGGGAGAGCTGGCGCGAATCGAGCACTTACGCGCCGGGCGACAACCTGGGCATATGCACCGGAACACCAGTCGGAACGCTTGGCCTTACTATATGCTACGATATTCGTTTTCCCGCTCTGTTTCATGAACTTGGAAAGCATAGCTGTGACGTGATCGCAACTCCTGCTGCCTTCACCGTGCCAACGGGCAAAGCGCATTGGCATCTTCTGCAACGCGCCCGGGCGGTGGAATCGAGCGCCTATGTTATTGCCGCTGCGCAATGCGGCGAGCACGAAGATGGGCGCTCAACCTATGGTCATTCGCTGGTGGTTGACCCTTGGGGCGAAGTCACGCTGGATATGGGTGCGCAGGGCGCGAAGCTGGCCTTTGCCGAGATCGACCCGGAGAGGATCGCAAGCACGCGCAAGCAATTGCCCAGCCTTGCCAATCGCCGCGCTATCCCCGATTAGTCTAGCGAATGATCGTATTTGACCTCTTTTGTGATGGCGGCCACGTATTCGAGGGCTGGTTCGGCTCCTCAGGCGATTTCGCCGTGCAGAAGGAGTGCGGGCTGGTGACCTGCCCAGCTTGCGGATCGCCTCTGCGAGTTCGGCCCGGTTGTGCACCAGCAG
>DAIQNS010000104.1:1192-1631 GCA_036788315.1 Alteraurantiacibacter sp.
ATCGCACGCGGTCGACAAGGCGCCAATGGCGCCCGCGATCGGCAGGAAGGGCAATCAGCAAACTGCGCTAAAGCCGCTCGCTCATTCTCAGGAGGCTGCTCGAGCTGGTCCTGCTACTTCTGGCCAAGCCACTACTGGCGCGCCCATGACCAAGGGGCCGATGCCGGCCGAGGTCAAGGCCGCGATTGCACGACTTGCCGAAGCGCAGGCCAAGGCACTCCGGGACAGCAAGTGGGTCGGCCGCAAATTCGCCGAGGAATCGCGCAAGATGCACTATGGCGAGCGTGAGGCGCAGGCGATCCACGGCGAAGCGACGCGCGAGGAGGCGAGCCAACTGATCGAGGAAGGCATCGCCGTCGCGCCGCTGCCGCTGCCTGTCGCTCCCCCTGAAGAACTGAACTGATTGCCTTGTGCAAAACAGCCCATTAGAGCGCCTCTG
>DAIQNS010000104.1:1641-7584 GCA_036788315.1 Alteraurantiacibacter sp.
GCGACACGCGCCCGTAGCTCAGCAGGATAGAGCATCAGATTCCTAATCTGGGGGCCACAGGTTCGAATCCTGTCGGGCGCACCATTTCCCACTTTTCTGCCCTTTTTGCGCCGCCCCTGCTGCGTCAGTGCGCTGTCTTTTCAATTTCAAACATGGTTAATTTTGTCTCATCGCGACATGCAGCGATAGGGTAGTTGATGGCTGTTTTCTGCGATTTTCTGGTGAGGATCAGGGGCAAGAATAACGGTTAATTAAGTAGTCGCCCGTAAGTTGGCGGTCATGAAAAACTCAGACCACTTCATTCGAAGCCTCTTCGCCGCAGCCTCTATTGCTGCTCTCTCGATGCCGATCGCAGCGCATGCCGAGGGCGTGGCGGCGGGCACGCTGATCGAAAACACCGCGCAGGCGAGCTTTACCATCGGCGGCGAATCGCAGACCGTCCCATCGAACACTGTGGTGGTGACGGTCGACGAGATACTTGATGTTGTTGTCAGCTCGCTCGATGCCGGCAATGTAGCCCTGGGCAATGACGAGGCAGTGCTCACCTTCCTTGTAACCAACAGTGGCAACGGCCCGGAAGCTTACGAGATCGAAGTCGATCCGCTCGTCACCGGCGATGATTTCGATCCCGAACTCGTCAGGGTCGCTTACGACAGCAATGGCAGCGGTGCGTATGAAGAGGGCGATGACGAGCTTCTGCCCATTGATGGCATCACTCCGGAAATTCTCGCCGACGGCTCGCTGCGCATTTTCGTGATCGGCGCCTTGCAGGGCGCCCCGGGCAATGGCGATATCGGCAATGTGAGGTTGGCCGCAACTGCCGTCACCGGCACAGGGGTTCCCGGTACTGTATTCGCAGGAGCCGGAGAGGCGGGCTCGGACGCAGTGGTCGGAACTTCGACCGCTTTTGCTGAGGCTGACGGCGCATTCGAAGTGGCGATCAGCGCGGTCAATCTCACCAAGGCAGCCGTGATTACCGATCCTTTTGGCGGCGTCATGGCGGTTCCGGGTGCCACGGTGACCTACACGCTTGTGGCACTGGTCGATGGCCCTTCCAGTGTCGATGGCCTCGCAATCAGCGATCCCATTCCCGCCAATACCACCTACACCGCAGGTTCGCTCACTCTGGACGGCAACAGCCTGACCGATGCCGCGGATGCCGATGCGGGGCTGGCCGATGGCTCTGCCATCTCGGTTGCACTGGGCAGCGTTGCCGGCGGCGCGAGCCACACGATCACCTTCCAGGTCACCATCGATGACTGATCTTTGGCAAAGGAGCCGACCGATGTTGAAATCGACCACAACTCTCGCCCTCGCGCTTGCCGCAATGACAATGGCAATCGCCCCCTCCGCCATGGCGCAGGAAAACCCCATCGCGCTGACCACCGCGACCTATGTGGTGGAAACGAGCGAGGAGGGCGAAACCCTTGCCGCGCCCAGCAGCGTAATACCGGGCGACACGCTCGAGTTCACCACGCGCTATGAGAATTTGACTGCCTCGGTGATCACGCAGTTTGTCGTGACGAACCCTGTTCCCGCCAACATCGCCATCACGCCCGAAGCCGCATCTGCCACCGAAGTATCGGTCGATGGCGGCACAGTCTGGGGGCCGCTCGCATCGCTTGAGATCGTCGAACAGGACGGATCGCGGCGCGCGGCTACTGCAGGCGATGTGACGCATCTTCGCTGGGTCATCGCAACGCTGGCGCCGCAGGAGGCGGGCAGCGTCAGCTACCGCGGCGTCGTCAAGTAAGTTTTTTAGCAGCAACAAGAATTTACGCGCGATCTGACCAGTCGGGCCAGGGGTCAATTTGGACTTGGTATGCGGTCGTACCAAATGGAGGAAGAGATGAAGAGAAGTCTTTATTACGGGGGCGCTGCAAGTGCGATTGCATCTTCGCTTCTGCTTGCGGTTCCTGCTTTTGCCGCACCAGTCGGCACGCAGGTGGGCCAGACGATCGAGAACACTGTCGATGTCACATTCAGGATCGGCACGATCGACCAGGTTCCGATCCAGGCTGTCGATGAGGTCGCGGTTGACCGCAAGGTCAATCTTACCCTCGTACGCACCGACAATGTCGAAACCCCGGTAAATCCGGGCGAAACCGATGTCGCGGTCAGCTTCACTCTCAGCAACCAGTCGAACGATTCGCTCGATTTTGCTCTGTCGGCCGCCAACGAAGTCTCGACCACGACGTCGCAGATCAATGGCAGCGAAGCAGACAATATCGATGCCGAGCCGGGCTTCACCTATTATCTGGATGATGGCAACGGCATCTTTGATGGCGGCGATACGCTGATCACGCATGTCGATGCGCTGGCATCGGGTGACAGCGTGGTGATCCATGTCGTTGCCGATTTCGATACCGGTTACAGCACGGGCGACCGTGCCATTGTAACCTTGACCGCGACGGCGCGTGAAGACGATGGCGCCGCCACGCTGGGGGCCGCTTTCACAGCCGCAACTTCGAACTCTGCCGATGTGATGGTGGTCGATACGGTGTTTGCCGATACCGACGACAATGGCCAGACGGCGCGCGATGGCCAGGCTTTCGCCTCTGACGATTTCCTGATTTCGGCTGCGGATCTGACCGCGACGAAATCAAGCAGGATCGTTGCGGGTGCTTTTGCTGGCGATACGACCGGGACTTACCTGCCCGGCGCGACCATCGAGTACTGCATCCTCGTGACCAACCCCTCGGGCGGCGCGGCTGCATCGGATGTGTCGATCAGCGACGTTCTGCCCAGCCAGGTGACCTATGACGCGGTCTACGGCGTGAAGGTGGGCGGCGCTGATTGCGATACGCCGGGCCTCGTCGATGGCGCCGAAGCCGGCGGCACGGTGACGGGCGATATCGGCACGCTGACCGCAGGGTCGAGCCAGTCGGTAATCTTCCGGGCCACGATCAACTGATCAGGGCAAGTGACCTTGGATGCGAGGGGGCGGGGCATCGCCTCTCCCCCTCCATCAAGGCACTGCGCGAAGAAGATCTGAAATGCTCAAGCTCCACCAGAAACTGGGTGTGTTGTCAGCTTGGGCCAGCATTTTGTTCCTCGGCCAGGCGCTCGCTTCGGCCGACGCTTCTGCACAGGTGCGCGAGGTCGAGAACACCGCCACTGCTAGCTGGCTGGAGCGCGGCTCTGTCAGCACCACAAATTCCAACAAGGTCAGCTTTGCGATTGTCGAGACAGCCGGGCGGCTGACCACTTTCATAGCCTTTCCCGGTGGCGAAGAGACCGTGGGCCTGCGCAGTTCCTATTGCGACGCACGCGGCACTGCCAGTGCGGGCACGGCGGCAACAACGACAGCGGCCACCACAGCCAATGCCATCGTCCCCACCACGCTTTTGCAGACGCAATCGGTGCGGGTTGGGCAAATGCTCGTCATCAGGGTCGAAGCCGCTGCAGCCAACCGCGACGCGGCCATTGCCGATGAATTGTCGCTCACAATCACGACGGCTGGCGGCGACCGCGAGGCCGTCACCGCGCTTGAAGATGGTGTAGATAGCGGCGTATTCTTTGCCACGATCGACACGATCGGAACGCCGCCTGCCGTGGTGCAGTCCAATTGCGAATTGTCCATCCAGAGCGGCGACACTATCGAAATTGCAGCGCATCTGACCGCTCAGGGCCAGCCTTTCCTTGTGGGGCGGGTCAACGGTCTGGCCGATCCTTTCGGGCTTGTGTTCGACAGCCTCGATGGCCGCCTGATCGACGGAGCGCGGGTGACCGTGATCGACAACCGCACCGGCCAACCTGCCGATGTATTCGCCTTCGACGGGGTCACGCCCTATCCCTCGAGTGTGCTTTCCGGCACCAGCGCAACCGATGCCTCAGGACGCGTCCACGAATTCGCCCCCGGGGAATATCGCTTTCCCTTGCTCGCTTTCGGGGAGTACCGCCTCGAGATAGCTCCACCCGCGCCTTACACGGCTCCCTCGTCCGCTACTCCCGAAGCACTCGCCGCCTTGCGCGCACCCGGCGGCGCTGCCTTCACGATCAGCGAGGCTTCGTATGGCGGCACCTTCCGGCTCGATTCGATCGTGCCTGTCCGGGTCGATATTCCGCTCGATGCGCCTGGCGGTCTCGTATCGCTCACCAAGACGGCATCGCGCGAGATCGCCGAGCCGGGCGATGCGGTCGTGTATGCCGTGACGCTGCGCAATACGGACAGGGGCCGCTCGACCAGCGAAATCGTTCTGACCGACAATGCAAGCGCAGCTCTGCGCCTGCGCAGCGACAGCGTACGGGTCGACGGAGCAGCGCCGCCAGCCGGCTTCAGCGCCAATGCTGATGGCCATGGCTTCGCGCTCAACCTCGGCCAGCTGGCCCCCGGCGAGACCCGCAGGATCACCTACGCAATGACTGTGCGCGAAGATGCTGCGCCCGGCGAGGCCCCCAACAGCGCAGCGATCATTGATGCCGATGGCAACCGGGCACAGGCGCAGGCGAGCTTGCGCATACTGCGCAATGGCCTGACCGCGCGGATGACCATCATCGGCCGCGTGCAGGCCGGTGGGTGCGCGGCGACAGACGAGCCGCGCGGTATTCCCGGCGTGCGGGTGATGCTCGAAGATGGCAGCTATGCCGTCACCGATCTTGATGGCCGCTATCATTTCGAAGGCGTGGTTCCGGGCAACCATGTGGTGCAAGTCGCCCGGGCGACGCTGCCGCAGGGCGCGCAATTCGTCGATTGCGTGGGTTCCTCGCGCAGCGCGGGCAGCGCGATTTCGCGCTTCGTCAGCGGGCAGGGCGGGAGTCTGGCACGCGCCGATTTCCATGCTGTTTTGCCTGAAGGCTACGATCTTGCCATGCGCGGCGCGTCCGAGCGCGAGATAATCAGCGATATCGAGGCATCGGGCGCAAACGCCGACTTCCTCGCGCTTGGCGACGGGGCGGACGGCTTCCTGTTTCCCGCAGCAGATCACAATCCCCGCTCGCCCGCGGTGCGCGTTGCCGTGCGTCACCGCGCGGGCCACCGCGTTGAACTCACCGCGAACGGCAAGACGGTCGATGCCTTGTCCTTCGACGGCGCGGTTCAGGGCTCCAAGGATTCTTACGCAGTCAGCCAGTGGCGCGGGATCGCCTTGACCGGCCCGCAGAACCGGCTTGTGGCAACGATCCGCGACGGCAATGACCAGATCGTCTCCACCCACGAGCGCACCGTACATTATGCCTCGACGCCATTGCGCGCCGAGCTTGTGCCCGAACAATCGCGGCTAATTGCCGATGGCGCGAATGCGCCCGTGCTCGCAGTTCGGATGCTTGACCGGCATGCTCGCCCGGTCCGTTCGGGCGTCTCGGGCACGCTTGTGCTTGATAGCCCTTACGAAACGCAAAGCGCTTTTGATGCGCGCGCGGACCGCATCCTCTCGGGCTTCGGCAACAGCTCTGCCACCTGGGTCATCGAAGGCGACGATGGCATTGCCCATATCCAGCTCGCCCCCACCATGGTCAGCGGTTCGCTGCGCGCGCGGTTCGATTTCAGCGATGGCGAAACGCGCCGCCAGCAGGAGCTTGAAGCATGGATGGAGCCCGGCGATCAGCCGTGGACTCTGATCGGTCTTGCAGAAGGTTCGATCGGGGCGCGCACCATTGCTGAAAACATGGAGCGCGAGGGCGATTTCGACAGCGATCTGGGCGAGAACGCGCGCGTCGCGTTCTACGCCAAGGGCAGGGTGCTCGGCGAATATCTGCTCACCATCGCTTATGACAGCGCCAAGCAGGAGGACGATCAGCGCCTCCTGGGAACAATCGATCCGGCCGCTTACTACACCGTGTTCGGCGACAATTCGCAGCGGCTGTTCGATGCGGCCAGCCGCGACAAGCTCTATCTGCGTGTCGAAAGCAGCACCTTCTATGCACTTTACGGCGATTTCGAGACGGGCTTCGACCAGACCCAGCTCGCCCGCTACCAGCGCATTGCCACCGGCGTCAGGGCCG
>DAIQNS010000105.1:0-3087 GCA_036788315.1 Alteraurantiacibacter sp.
AACATGTTCGGCGCGCTGCGCATGATCAGCGTGCAGCAGGGCTACGATCCGCGCCATTTTGCCCTCATGGGCTTTGGCGGGGCGGGGCCGCTGCACGTGAATGCGGTGGCACGGCTGATGGACAGCTGGCCCGCGATTTCGCCCGTTTCCCCCGGCGTGCTGTGTGCGCTCGGCGATGCGACGACGCAGATGCGCACCGAAACCGCGCGCAGTTTCAACCGGCTCGCGGGCGAAACCAACGTCGAGGAACTGGTCGGCGTGCTCGACGAAATGGCCGCGCAGACCCGCGCTGAGCTGACCGGCGACGGCATTCCCGAAAGCACGATCACCAGTGAGTTCGAAGTCGATGTGCGCTATGCCGGACAGGCTTTCGAAGTGCCCCTCGTGATCGATCAGGAGACGCTGCGCAACAAGGGCATCGACGGCATCCTGGAGCGCTTCAACGAGGAGCATCTGCGCCTCTTCACCTTCAACATGGATACCCCGCACGAGATCGTGAACCTGCGCGCGGTGGCGCTGGGCGAAGCGCCGCAGCTTCCCGCGACCGAGCTGGAAAAGGGCGATGGCAATCCAGCCGCCGCCAAGATCCGCGATCACACCATGTGGATGGATGGCCGCGAACAGGCAGGCGCGATCTATGATCGTTCGCGGCTCAGGCAGGGCGATGTGATCCCCGGCCCCGCCGTCATTACCGAGATGGATTCCACCACCCTTGTTGAAACCGGATGCGTTGCCACGATCGATGCGGTCGGCAACATCCTCATCAACCCCGCTTAAGGACGAGAGACATGCCTGCACAAATTCTTCAGGACAACGCCACGCCTTTTGAGCGCAAGGACATCGACCCCGTCACGCTCGACATTATCGAGAACGCGCTGCGCAACGCGCGCATCGAGATGGATGCAACGCTCGTGCGTACTGCGATGAGCCCGGGCATTCGCGAACAGGGCGATGCCTTTCCGCTGATTGCGGATGCCAACGGCAAGATGATCGTCGGCCAGTTCGGCAGCTTCATCGGCGGCTTCCTCGACCAGTACGAGGGCACGATCGAGGACGGGGACATGATCTTCCTGTCCGATCCCTACAGCTGCGGCGGCGCGATCAGCCATTCGAACGACTGGCTGGTGCTGCTTCCGGTCTACAAGGATGGCCGCCTGATCGCGTGGACCGCGATGTTCGGCCATCAGAGTGACATCGGCGGCAAGGTGGTCGGCTCGATGCCGATCGATGCCAAGTCCATCTTCGAGGAAGGCGTGCGCATTCCGCCTGTCAAGATCTGGAAGAAGGGCGAATATAACGAAGACCTGATGAAGCTGGTGATGCATCAGACGCGCAAGCCCGACTGGTGTCAGGCCGATCTCAACGCGCTGATCGCCAGCTGCCGCGTTGCCTCGCGGCGGCTCATCGAAATGGCTGGTCGCTTCGGTGACGATGTCTATTTCTCCGCCACGCAGGAATTGCTGGCGCGCAATCACCGCGCGATGAAGGCGCTGATCGGTCAGGCAATTGCCGTCGAACCGGTGAGCTTTGAGGATTACATCTGCGACGATGGCCTCGGCTTTGGCCCTTACAAGATCAAGTGCACCATGTGGCGCGAAGGCGACAAGGTCATTCTCGATTTCGAAGGCACCGATCCGCAATCGGATGCCTCGATCAATTTCCTGCTCAATGAGAACATGTTCAAGATGTTCTTCGGCATCTACATGATCATGGTCTTCGATCCGCAGATCCTGTTCAACGATGGGTTCTACGATCTGATCGAAGTGCGCATTCCGGAAGGCTCTTTGCTGAAGCCCAAATTCCCGGCGGCGCTCTCGGGCCGCACGCATGCGCTGGGGCGGATTTTCGATATTCTGGGCGGTCTGCTCGGGCAGAAGACGCCGGAATTCCTCAATGCCGCGGGCTTCTCCTCCTCGCCGCACCTGTTCTATTCGGGCTGGGACAATCGCGAGGGGCGCGAGGGGGAATGGTTCCAGCTGTTCCAGATCGGCTTTGGCGGCATTCCGGGCCGTCCGATGGGCGACGGGCCGGACGGGCATTCCCTGTGGCCGGGCTTCACCAATGTGCCCAACGAGTTTCTTGAGCGCTATTTCCCGCTGCGGATCGAACGCTATGAGACCGAGCCGGACAGCGGCGGCGCGGGGCTTCACCGGGGCGGCAATGGCATTCGCATGACCTATCGCTTCCTCGCCGACGGCCAGATCGCCATTCATGATGACCGCTGGTTCGTCCCGCCATGGGGCGTCAACGACGGCCAGCCCGGGAAGCGCGCGCGGAAGATCCTCGAAAAAGTCGATGGCACAAGCGAAGTCGTCGGCAACAAGCTTGACGACATCAAGGTGAAGGCAGGCGACCAGTTGCATTTCATCACCTGGGGCGGCGGCGGCTGGGGCGACCCGCTTGCGCGCGATCCGGCGCTAGTCGGCAAGGAAATCCGTCAGGGGCTGGTGACCGTTGCGGGCGCGCGCGATTACGGCGTTGTCGCCGATGACAAGGGCGCGATCGACGAGGCGGCGACCGCCAGCCTGCGCGAGGAGATGAAAGCCGCGCGCACCACCGGACAAATCTTCAATTATGGCCCGTCAGTCGAGGAACTGCGGCGCAATTGCGAGGAAGAGACGGGCCTTCCGGCTCCGACGCAGCCGGTCTGGCATCGCCGCGGCCAGGATCTGGAGGCAGCTGAATGACGCAAGTGTTTCCTGCCGCCAATCCCAGCGCGCTGGCAGGTCTGCGAGTGGTCGAAATGGGTCAGCTTATCGCTGGCCCGTTTTGCGGCCAGCTGCTTGGCGATATGGGCGCCGATGTCATCAAGATCGAACCACCGGTCGTCAATGGCAAAGGGGGCGACCCGATGCGCGTGTGGGGGCAGGGCGATGTGAAGGTGCAATGGGAAGTCATTGCCCGCAACAAGAAGTCTGTTACCTGCAATTTGCGCGTGCCCGAGGGGCAGGAAATCGCCCGCAAGTTGATTGCCAACGCCGATGTGCTGATCGAGAATTTCAAGCCGGGCACGCTCGAGAAATGGGGAATGTCCCCGCAGGAGCTGCACAGGATCAATCCCGGTCTCATCATCGCGCGCATGTCGGG